>DAORAG010000115.1:0-8234 GCA_035344095.1 Cyclobacteriaceae bacterium
CCACCAACAAGTCGTAATAGTACCGATCGAATACCACAAATGTTGAAGAAACCAAACGTCTATAGACATCAAGCCAGTACCCAATAAAATAATCTGCCCACCACAGCCCCAGCTTGATCAACGATGGGAAAAACCCTCGAGGAGGAGATGCATGAGGGGATTGAGTAGCTTGTGTATTTCTCGAGAAACATGCCCAATTGGGACGAAGATGATAATAATGCGTTCGGCGAAATGCTGGCGTGAGTCGTTTCGTAACACGATTAAGTACGGTACTTTTTCCTGATCCATCTGGTCCTAAAAAAACAATAAAAATTCCCGTAGGGTTGAACAGACGGTAGATTTTTCGTTGCCACTCTAGACACAGTCCTTTTACCGACATGGGAATGCGGTTCCGCAAACTTTCACGGAACTCAGATGAATGAAAATCAATATTCGACCATCTCTCTTCCATAACCGCAGAAGACAACTGCTCAGCATGAGGCATTGGCCAAAAACGTTTAATAAGCCTTGATCCCTGCTTCGGATCATTTTGCCATTGTATATTTAAATACTCACCATCGTGGGAAGTTAACCGGCCTTTTTCAATTTTTTTTATTAAATAGTAAATAAATGCATGCGAAGGCCAAGGGACAAAGAATCCCCTCTCTTGTGCATTATTATCTCTCGGTTGATAGCGCCCTATTAATAATTCTTCCGGGTTCAGATAGGATCGTCCAAGCCGGATATAATGACCGCATACGTCAAGATGCAAAAACCACAAATACCCAGATTTATCATGCCACGCTAAAACGCAATACCAGGCTTCATACTCATGCTGAAGCACTTGAACAAATTTAATTTTCCTTTCATTACAAAAGGTCCACAACAATTGCTGAAATTTCTGAAACAGTCCAGGCGCAATAACCAAATCAATGTCGCTAGTAATTATAGAAGGAAATCGTCTCGTATCCCCAACAACAACATAGGGGATATTCCAATCTTCTAAGGCCGCAAACAACTTCATCATGATTGATAACCGCGGGTCTAGGATTGTCATAAGCTCGGTGCTTCTTTATTACCGGCTGTCCATACGCCGAGCCAATAAAACCAAGCCATCACAGCCGCAGTCATTAAAGAGCCAAGCGCGATAGACAACCCAGCCCCCCGTAATCCCCAAGATGCTGTGGCCCATAGAGCAAAGGGAACTGTGACAATCATTGCATACGAATACGCTCGAAAGATGAAATCTGGTTTGTTTGCAGCCCTAAGAAATATACCGAACACCGAGGCAAGAGTTGCGAATACTACGGATAATGCAATTATCCATAATAAACCAGCATGCTCGACGTACCCTCCCCTATAGATCCATTGCATGATAGTTTCACCAAATATAGCCAAACCGAGCCAATATAAACCTGAAACAAGCAACGACAAAATAAGAGTTTTAATTGTCAGAGATTTGAAAACTTTCCCTTGTCTGACCTTCACCAACATTGGAACAAGAACATCGCCGAGGGCGAGAGTCATATTTTGAAAAGGCACCAATAAATTCATCAGTGCACGAAGAGCTCCACTGGCTTCCAAACCTCCCCAAATTGGGAGAAGAACATAATAAAAATTGGACGGAATCCATCGAAGAAATGCGGTTCCAGTCGCCCATCCCCCATATTTCCTATGATCGTCAAAACAAGACTGGAATAGAATCGTGTTACTTAACGCAGCTTTAACCTGAATTCCTTTAATCATCCACCAAACCGAAAAAACGCTAGAGACCGCCATAACCCCAAGCGCTGAGACTGAAGATAGTTGGTGAAATGTGTAAAGACTACTGATTCCTACCATCATAGCAACCAAATACAAGATTCCAGCATAGGCCGCTAAGTGTGGCGTCGCCTTGACGTAAGTGATCCTGCGCATAATCCACTGAAGGAGAATGCAGGGACTCGCTATTGCCATGGCGACAAGAGAGAGCGCCAAGGTATTCTGACCTATGAAATAAACCCATAGAGCTCCTGCCAGAATCACTACGCTTCCAAGAGTCGCGATCGCACAATGTCCCAAAAATATTACACCTAGGTAGTCCGGAAGCTGGGTTCTATACTTTCCGGGTCCAAAAACCAGCATGGGCTCACTTAGCAAAGTCGTATGAAATGCCGACACAAGAAAAAAGATTGCCAATGCAACAGAAAATGAACCGTACTCTTGTTGGCTCAACCAGTTGGCCAATAACACGTTCATGAAAAAGTTTGAAGAGGCAAAAAGCCCCTTGTCGAGCACAGCCCAGAATCCCTTACCAACAAGATTCCTCAAGGATTTTTTTTTGGTGTCTTGGTGCAAGACGAAATGGTCGCCTTTGGTCGAAATAATGGGTTGAGTCATTGGTGTCTTTTTGATCAACTCGACAGAGTGAGCTCATATTGCTCTTTTAAGTCCCGGAGGTAATTGTTCCAATTCCATTGGGCACCAATATCCTTAGCAGCCCGCCGACCAATTTCAATTGCATCCTGACGGTTTGCCAATAGTTTCTCTACGATCTTTATAATTTCTTGAGAGTCCCCTGGGGAAACTAAAAATCCGTTTTCCCCAGATTGAATCAACTCAACATTTGAATCAATCCCTGTTGTTATTACCGCACAGCCTGCTTGCATACTTTCAAGAACCGAAAACTGAGGGTTCACGCTTAACCCTCTAAAGGGAAGCAAAACACAGATTGATTCCGCAAGAAGTTTCGAAAGACTCATCCCATTGCTGTATGGGAATTGGAATACATGAACATTCGGATATTCATTAACAATCTCCATTAATCCTGTGACAGGCTTCCAATATGGCCTTACTGCAAAATCAAAACTAACATCAGGATATCTAGGAGCAAGCGCTTGATATACTTTCAAACAAACATCTGCACCATTTCCCAATGAGGGGTCACGCCAGAACAGAACACGATGGGGAGGAGACACTACCTGTCCTTCCAGCTCTGCTTGAATATCACGAACCACCCCATGCTTGATTACACTCACAGGCAGACCTTTGCTCCTTCCCTTTGTTGCCATGTATTCAGTAGTTGTAAGGATCGCTCTAAATTGTTTCCAAAAAAATCTGCTTGCAGGCCAACGTGGATCTGGAAAGGGATCGATCGAAATTGTGAATACTTTAGGTATCTTTATTCCAATGAACCTAATTGAGGCTGCCAGATAGGCTAGGCGATATCCACCAAAGAAATGAAGAATATCAAATCCCTCTTTCCGAACGATTCCCTTTATTTGTTGCAGTTGTTTCAAGATTTTCAAAACATGAAGTCCCGGGGTTGGCCCACCTTGATTATTTTCTCCTCGGACTGAACGGTACCCATGAGTAATCTGATGAACCTTCACGCCAGACGGAAGAAACCTCGGAAGAGTTTGCCCTTCATTGAACTCAGTAGTCAGCAATTGAACCTCATTTCCATCCTCTTTAAGCAACTTCATTGTATGTAATGGCAATTGCACATGCCCCGATACAACATTTTCAAAACCAAGCGTATTAGCTACTTGGGATACAACAAAACCAATTTTAATTTTCTTCATACAAAGAATCTCTTGATAAACTAACGTCATTGGGGCGCTAGAGAGCCTTACTACAATTTACTTTTTTACCTATTAATGGGAAACAAATCCTGGCAAAGGGTTATTTGACTGGTACGTGTCAAACACCATCATTGATGGAAGCAAGTAGAAAATGAAACATTAAACTTAAGGAAGGACCTCATACCCGAAAGTCGTGATTTGATTGTTTTTGAAATAGGATGTAACTCCGAGTACATAAGCGCGGTAAAAGATTTCGCATCAACCGATCGATCCAACCTATCCCTCCGAGCAAAGGTGCAGGTGTCATATGGAAAATACCCATATTGAGAAAAAAGGCTCCCTCACACCAAATCGAAACTCCTCTGCATGCCTTCGCTCGATCAATCACTTCTTGCGGGCGCAAGAGAACGTGATGCGCACCTCTGGTTCGAATTGGTGCTCTATAATAGTTCATGAATTCAACAAGAACATAACCATTTTCCCGTGTCACTCGGAACATGTCATCAATAACACTTAGGGCGTAATGAGATGATTCCGTTTGATTTAATAAACGAACACAATAGGTTAAATCGAAGCCGTTTGATGGATAAGGTAATTTTGAAGCTTCTCCGAGAAGAGGCTGGAAATTGTTTACAAACTCACCGACCTTATTCTTGGCAATCAACAACATGTCTGGTGACGCATCCGTTCCATCGATCTTATACCCTTTTTTGGCCATCTCAACTAAAAACCGGCCGGTTCCACAACCTACTTCCAATATTGTGGCTCCTTGAGAAAGATTGGGTAATACTTTGTTAAGCATTTCCAATTCGATATTGTGCACAACCTGACCACTCAGTTGACTAAATCTTCTTTCGTCATAGGTGGTCGCTTTTTCATTAAGATAGGCAGTGTGGACTGATTGATTTACCATTTTAGGCATTTCCTCGAATTGATTAATGTAGGATCATAGTGTCTGTAAATTTTCTTTCAAATGAGCAGCAATCCTTGCCGCAATCGCCACAATGGTCAGGGTTGGGTTAGCTTGACTAGAAGTTGGAAACACTGAACTGCTTGCGACAAACAAATTCCTCAGTCCGTGTACGCGACAATTCTCATTTACAACACCCTTTGATTCCTCTTTAGACATACGAGTTGTTCCAATGTGATGTCCCCCTACTCCAACCTGCTCGCGAATATGACCAAGTACGTCCTGTTTATTAAATACAATTTTCCCACAACCATATTTTCTGAGTTGCTGATCAATAAGTTGATGTGACAGATAAATGCTTTCTATATCTAGATCGAGGATTCTAAAATCAACCAGTAATCGGGGCATTCCTAAAGTATCTCGATCATCAGATAAGGTCACTCTACTTTCAAAGTTGGGGGCCTGTTCGGTATGATAATGAAGGCTATAGGTATTTGTTCGACTTTTCATCACAAGAGAAGGCATCATGCGAGCCTTCATAAATCGTTTATAAGCGAATTGAGGCATCGCATAACAAATGTGAGGAATATCGGCCAGAACATTCCGCAAGTGCTGGGCATAGACCCGTTTGCTCGTGGTCCCCATCGCGAGTTGCTTACTAAATTCTGGTGGGATCCTTCTTCGAATAGCTTGTATGTTCTTGGCAAAAAAAGCCATGGATAAGACGCCATCTCGATGCTCAGGGTTATACATCGGTGGATTATCGAGCATGGCGACAAAGTTTAGAGTCCGATTCTTTCGTTGAGCTTCTTCTGAAATCCAAAACCGTCGCCTGCAATAGACACCATCTGGATCAACCTCGTATCCAAAAATTACACGATCGGGATCGCAAGATAGTTTCACATCACAAATGTTTCCAGAAATATGAGACATATAACAACGGCCAAGCCATCCGGAATGATTACCAATCCCATCCTTATAACGTTGGTTTGATGCAAGGAGAAGGCGAGTCACTTCAAGCCCCCCGGCAGCTAAGACAGCGGCATTCCCTTTAACCTCAAAATCTTTCTTGGAAAGTGAGGACATCTGTAAACTTGAAACTCGGCGTCCATCCTTACTTACCTTGATATTTAGACAACTGGCGTTTAAAACGACCTGAATATTCGGGGCTGCACACAGTTCTTTAAAGTATGCTTTTCCGAAATGAGTTGGAAGACTAAATCTTTCAAGAACACTCGTGACAACATCACCATCTGAAAATCCGGGAATCATATTCACAGGAGCTGACGGTACAGCTTCCTTGACAAGGTATGTAAAATTCCCACAATGACAATACTGTTGAGCAATGCGATAAAATTCCTCTAAGTCTTTCCGACTGATTGGCCAGGTGCTATGGGGGATAAACTCGCGGAATTCAAAATCAATATTATCGAACGGAATACAGCGACCTCCCCATACAGCGGTTGTTCCACCAAGTAGTCTGTGCCGATATCGATCAAGGGGCGCATGAAGATCAGGCCTTAAAACGGTTCCTTTGTACAAATCTTGGTTTTCGGGGTTCCATTTTCGGCCTCCCGCTTCTAAGAGGATCACATTTAGCCCACCCTTGGCCAACTCAAACGCTAGCGTAATCCCTGCAGCTCCAGCTCCAACCACACAAACATCACCACGCAGGACCGTACCTTTTTGTATTTGTCGTGCATCAATTATCATTTAGTTTTCTTCCGACGTTTGCTCTACCCATAAATTCAAATATTGCATTTCCATAGCTGACAGCGAAGGGACAGAGAGTACATTACAATTTTCATAAAGGTGTTGGAGAGAAGACATCCCTGGCAGGATAACGCCAACTCCATCGAGTTGTTCCACAAACTTTAATGCGGTTTGCGCAATTGTGCGGGTGGAGTTTTTCTTCACAACATCAAGAAATGGTGGATGTGCAAACACCGTTCCGCCTGCGAATGGTTGTCGGGCAATAATAGGGATTCTTTTTTCAATCGCTAAAGGCAGCCATTTTTGAAGTGTACTATTTTCTAGTGGGTTTACCGCCATTTGTAATGCTGATACTGAGGAATGATTGATGCAGTCCAATGCATCGCCGCTCATTGCACACGAGACCCCAAAATATCTGAGCATCCCTTTATCTTTCAAGTTTTCCAAGGTTTCAAAAATCTCTCCATCTTTAAGCACATTAGAAGGTGGACTATGCAATAAAAATAGATCCAAGTAGTCTGTTCCAAGACGACGAAGGCTGCCCTCTATGGCCCCTTTGATGTGGTCTGGAGAGAAATTTTGCCTAGATGCTTGGTTACGCACAAGCAATGCCGGACCCTGCGTCGCAGGGACTTTCCCTAGGATACGTTTTGCCAGAGGCTTCACCCATCTTGCAATTCTTTGCACCGGGCCAAAATGGTAGCCGGCTTTTGAGCAAATAATGAGTTTATCCCGAACCCCTTTGACGGCCTTCCCTAACAACCTTTCGCTATCACCAAACCCATAGCTATCTGCCGTGTCAAAAAAATTTATTCCCATATCCATGGCGGTATGGATTAGTGAGAGATTTTCTTGTTGAGTCTGTAAATTGTGGAACGATGCAATTCGACTGCAACCAAATCCTATAACAGAAGGGTGCAAATCTGTCGCTCCAAAAGGTCGATATTCCATAATTTCCCGCTACAATGAATTTCCTCGTTTCAGATGGTCAGGTACATACAAAAACCTTACCGAATACTTTTTAGTTCGATTTCATATCGCGATTGGTCTTTTCTTTGCCATCTCATAGTACTCTCCTCTTCATTTGAAGAGTTTCAACTACCCTTAGATGATGTATGGCTATGCTATACAATAGGTCGAAAGGTTTAAAGGTTTTTCAGCTAATAACAACTGAGACTTTCCATTACACACCTTGGTTAAATAGGTTTTTTTCAAAATTCATAAGTCTACCCTTTATGGAGTAAACCCTGGTATACATGAGTCACGTCAGTTGCTGACTTTTTTCTGGGGAGTTACCTTTCGGAGAAAAGGGTAGTAGGATGTCCTTCAATAAAACAACGTGTTTGATAAGGAACACCTCCATCAAACCACAAATCCCGTTAGAGATTGAGGAGTGTCACAGAAAGCCCACAACGGAATTTCCTATACTCTGGAGGATGCGTGAAATGAATTGTATATATGCCTAACGTGGAAGGCGTTCTTTATACCAATGGTGCTTTAGGTTGATTAAATGCTGATTTTTCCCTTTGATTACTCTCTATTTGGTCTCGTTTAATTCCGAAAAAAATGACGCCATAGCGTTGAATATTAGTTCATTGAGGCCCTCTTTCGGCTCTCATCCCAGTAATGTCTTTATCTTAGTGACATCAAGTATTCCCCCATCTGCATCCCGTAGTCCTTACCATAAAATTTCTCTTCTAAAATGGGCAGAATTTCTGGCAATAGGCCCCCGAGTTGGTAGAAATACTCCAAATAAAGATTTTTCATGAGGAGAGCAGGCTGTTGATTCGAAATTTCATTTTCCGGGTTCTCAATATTAAATATTTCCTTGTCACAGATATCTTAGGAGTAAGAACAATTTTGTAGATACAGTCTATGGCCTCATTCCATTGGTATATCACCCTCGGTGATAGCCTCCATCCATCAATTTCATGGTACCTCCACTAAGAAGGGCCTCCATAAAAAATGAAAAGAACAGTCTTGAATCAAAAATACTGAAGAACATTTCCAGATTAATCATTTCAAAATACCGAATTCATGCCTTAGTATTTTCCATAAAAAGATGGAAT
>DAORAG010000116.1:0-8198 GCA_035344095.1 Cyclobacteriaceae bacterium
CTATATCGTAGGTTCGTCTGATGTATACATGAATGTTTATCATCTTACAGAGCAACAGTATGGGTGGGCATTTGCTATCGTAGCTTTTGGAATGATAGGCACGACACAAACCAATCACCTGTTACTTCGTCATTACAAGAGTGAGTCGTTGGTAAAGGTTGCATTGATCTATCAGACTATTGTAGGAATACTTCTTTTGGTAGGCACGATTTATGGGTGGTATGGCCTCTATAGTTTCACTGCGCTGGTGTTCCTTTTTGTTGCTGGTCATGGCATAATGACTCCCAATGTGACAGCGCTTGCAATGGCTCCCTTTTCACGCAACGCAGGAAGTGCTTCAGCCTTGCTAGGTAGTTTCAGACTGACTGCGGGTGCGGTGGTGTCAGCACTAGTAAGCATTCTTCACGATGGCACGAGCTTGCCAATGACGATGATGATGCTTGCCTGTGCACTCGTTGGTTTAATATTTCTGGGATCAAGCAAGGTAGTTGCCAAACAAAAATCAAAAAAGCTAGAAAGGGAAGCTGCCGCAATAGTCGATCCGTTGTAAGTTATACGCAGCATAGCCTGTCGTTTACGGATATTTTTCGTATATTGTGTCTCAACGCAAGAGGTGGAGAACCCACCTCTTATTTTTTGTTGTACATGTGGATCGATGAGCGAAAAGAGAATAACGTTAGAACAACTTCTTCAATTTGATTTTAATTCTGTCATTTGGATCGCGGCCCCGATCATGTTCTCGCTGGTCGCATTGGAATACTACCTCTCGTTAAGAAAAAATCTAAGAAACCTTTACAGCGGAAAAGATTTCCTTGCCTCACTCTCCATTGGGGTCGGCAATTTGCTGGTGAATGCAGCTACTAAGATTGCTTTGTTCTATGTAATTGTTTTTTTCTACAATCTTACGCCATGGGCGATTCCACCGACCTGGTGGTCGTACATGCTGTGTCTTATCGTTTTTGATTTTCTCCGGTATTGGGCTCATCGAATTGCGCATGAGCAGCGATTTTGGTGGTCGACTCATGTGGTCCATCACTCTTCAGAGCATTACAACTTTTCTGTGTCCTTCAGGTTGTCGTGGACGCAGAACCTCAAGTTGATTTTCTTTCTGCCGATTGCGCTTATGGGGTTTCATCCGTTGGTGTTCTTTATTACTCATCAGATTGAGGTACTTTATCAGTTTTGGATTCATACCGAATTGATCCGGAAACTTCCCCGCCCAATTGAATACATATTCACAACACCTTCTCACCATCGCGTTCATCATGCCGTTAATGAGAAGTACATTGATAAGAACTATGGTTCCACATTTATCATTTGGGACCGTATGTTTGGCACCTTTCAGGAAGAGGAAGAGCAGGCTCGATACGGAATAACCAAACCAGTGAATTCATTCAATCCGTTTGTCCTCGTTTTCCATGCTTGGGGTGACCTGTTGAGAGACCTTGCCAATCGCCCTAAAGAGGCCTGGAGAATACTTTTTGGTAGTCCTACAACGTGGGAGAGAAGCAAAATGAAGGAACGCGAGCTTTCATCGGAACCTGTTGAAAGCAAGGTTGAAGATCGTGATGCGGCTTAGGTGCGCTATTCCCACCAGAACCTGAAAAATAGTTTTCCGTTCATATTCATATATCAGATTCAAAATCGTGTTTTTGTGGTGATTGGAGAATCGGATTACTAAAATATCTAAATCCGCTTATGAGAAAAACGCTAACAAATGCAATCCTGTTTTTATTAGTAGTTCAGATTGCAGCCGCTCAATCCGCAAAATCTCAGCATGATCTGTCGAAGCAGGTTGATGCTTTATTTGCTCCCTGGGCAAAAGAGGATAGTCCCGGTGCTGTGGTGGCCGTGGTCAAGGAGGGGAAGATCATTTACAAGAAAGGATATGGCATGGCCAATCTGGAATACGGAATTCCGAATACACCGTCCTCAGTATTTCACATCGCTTCCGTATCAAAACAGTTCACGGTGTTTTCAGTGCTATTGTTGGAAAAGGAAGGCAAGCTGTCGCTTGAGGATGACGTGAGAAAATATATTCCTGAAGTGCCAGATTTCGGAAAGACAATTACACTCCGGCACCTTGCCTCACACACAAGTGGAATGAGAGACCAGTGGAATCTGCTTGTAATGGCAGGCTGGCGATTTGATGATGTGATTACCAAAGAGCATATCATGAAAATGGTGACTCATCAGAAAGAACTCAACGCTGATCCAGGTGAGGAGTTCAATTATTGTAATACGGGATTCACTCTGTTAGCTGAGGTAGTAGCCCGAGTATCGGGCAAAAGCTTTGCGGAGTTTACGAAAGAAAGAATATTCAATCCCTTGGGAATGATGAATACACTGTTCTATGATGACCACGAAAAAATTGTGAAGAATAGGGCGTACTCCTACCACAAAGATGACGGTGGTTACAAAAAGAGTGTGCTAAGTTATGCCAATGTTGGCGCAACGAGTCTCTTTACCACAGTAGAAGACTTAAGTCTTTGGGCGATGAATTTTGAGACACCAAAAGTGGGTGATCAGTCCATCTTCGGGAAAATGAACCAGCAGGCTGTACTGAACAATGGTGAGAAAATTGAAGGTGCGCTCGGTCAATTTGTTACTCCTTACAAAGGGCTTAATCAAATTCAGCACGGTGGAGCCGATGCTGGATATAGAACTTATTTGGGGAGATTTCCAGACCAGCATTTTGCCGTTATTGTATTCAGCAACGAAGCATCTTTTTCCCCAGGTCAAATGGCACTAAAAGTTGCTGACATTTATCTCAAGGATGAATTCAGCGAAGACAAGAATAATAAGCCTGCTGCAGTTAAATATATTAAGCTGCCAGCCAAACAACTTGAACAGTACTGTGCGGCTTATTGGAATGAGGAAGAAAAGTATGCCCGTAAAATTTACCTACGAAACGATACATTGAGATACTGGCGCAATGAGAGGAGTGAGGATATAATTCTCCCCGCGGCAAAAGATGAGTTCAAAATGCCTTCTGCAGGAGTAGATTTTACCGTGAAGTTTGCAAAGAACCAGGACGGTAAGAAGACCATGGTTGTGATGGCAAATGGACCAAGCAATTTCGTGGAATACAAAGCGCCAACTTATTCAGAAAGCGATCTGGCACAATTTACCGGAACATTCTATAGTGACGAGTTAAGTACCTATTATCATTTTAAGGTGAAGGATGGAAAGTTGATTTCGGAGCATATGAGAATGAGCGACATTAGCTACACTCCGATTAAAGATGATGTTTTTTCAGGTAGCACTTACTTCACGGGGTTGGTTGAATTTGAACGGGATAGGTCAAGTAGAGTCAATGGATTCAGGGTTTCCAACGGACGGGTTATGAACCTGGTGTTTAAGAAAGTTGACTAAAGAGAAGCAATTTTTTAATGCGGAGCCAATCTAATTCATCAGCATCTGCTTGAAAGGTCCATACTTGTGTTGCTGTTCGGTGTATTCATCTGCAAAAGGACCAAAAGGATGATCAAATGGCTTTTTAGAAATATCTGGCCAGTCGTTTGATAAATCTTTTCCCGGTCTTGGTAGTGAGTTAACATAAGCTGCTACATCCCATGCTTCCTCGTCAGTGAGTATTGGGTTGCTGTAATCTACACCAAAGGGCATGTTATATTTTACAAAGCTTGCAAACCGCGACAAGCGATAGAGGCCAGCACCTTGATTGTAGCTATGATCACCAACCAGGGGTGGATATTCATATTCGTTTCCCGTGGCTTTCATTAATCCTTGGCCGTCCTTGCCATGGCATACCACACACTGAGTTTCATAAACGAGCTGACCTTTGACTGGATCGGCTGCGCGATCTAAAAAGGGAAGTTGTTTAAGTCCATTGCCGATAGGAGTGACTTTGTTCGGAACATCTTTACCGAGCCAGAGAATATAGGCTGCCATCGCATTTAATTCTTTTTCGTCCTCTCGCATACGTTGGCCATTTAGGCTTCGCTCTATGCATTCGTTGACGCGCTCTTTCACATCTACGATCGTGCCTGATCGGTTTCTGTATTTTGGATAGTTGGCAAAGACCCCGGCATAGTTATTTCCGTAGAGCTTTGTGCCACCGTCCAGATGGCAGTTGTTACAGTTCATTCCATTACTAATAGGTTTTACACTACCTTTCGGGCCCAGATAAGTTGACGTATGCCTGATCAATTGTTCTCCGTATCGAATGAGATCTCCTTCGGGCGAGTTGGGTACGGTATTGATGTCAGGCGCTGACCAGGAGAATTCAGTCAGACCAGTTTCCTCAACGTTTGTATCATGGTTTTCCGGAAACGCGACAAAATAAGTTGCAAATGACAACAAGCAAATCACGGCACTGGCTACTAGCCAAACTGAGATTCTGGTAAGGACCAACAACCGATTCACCGCCTGTAACGCAACTTTTCTTTCAATAAATGTACTCATTTTCTGCTCAGGTCAATTGGCGTAGACATAGATAGTAGCACACCTCTCTTCATGGCCGAGCTGGGATGCTCCTGTGAAACATACTGTTGATACGCACAATGAAACTTCAGGGTCGTGCGTGAACCGATCTCTACCGAAGGAGCAGTGATCCCTAAACTGGCCGAAGTATATCCTCGTTGCTCGCCTACAGACTGGCTATACCACACAAACATATCAACCGTAATGGATTTGAACGTATAGTTTACTTTTAGTCGGTTCGTCATCGACAACGAATGAGCCCTTTGTGCGATATTTCCCATCATTGATGTATTGACCAAAACAAGATTCTTGTTCACTCTCTTTTTTAAGTCAACGGCAGCCCAAGCATCGGAGCTCTGATCTTTGAAGCTTTCAACCTGAGCAAAAAAATATCCAGCAAATGGTATGATTTCCAATGACTCGTTGAATTTGATAGTGCGAACAATACCCAGCGAAGCGTAATTTGTGTTTGCCGAGTAGTCAATCAGATCTACGGACTTAAATACAAACACACCGGTATTACCTTTCTGAAAATAAATTTGAGCATCCATGGTAGGATGGTAAGTGACGTAACTTCCGCCATAGGGGAAATACCCCGTGCTATGAATTTGCGGTACAAGTCGAAGAATGTAAGGCTTACTGGAAGCCTTACTACCCTGAACTTGTCCGCTGGATTGAAACGACAGCCCCAAAAAAAGAACCGGTATAATCAATTGCACGAACTTCATTACTGTGAACTTCACGCTGTTGCTGTTAACCACCAGCGTACACATAGCTGCAACCATTTTCCTGAGCACGTGTCACTGCCCAAACGCCAGATGGTGATACTTGCACACCAGGCAAAAGACCTTCAACCCAGTCTTTTCGAACTTCTTCTGGATCAAGGCCAAGTTGCTTTGCCACTTCACCACTATAGACCATAATCGCAAGGTTGCAAACGGTAAAAAGCGCGCCTCGCTCTTGCATTCTCTTTATGCCATCGATAGCGGGCACTGGAAAATCACCGGGCTTCGGTTCGTAATATGGGTTCCTTATTGCCGGAGATTTAGTCGTGTTGTCCTTCACATTGAATATTTCGCCAAAGTTGTACTTCTTCCAAAGCCGGTCTTCCATGGCAAATGGAATGGCATTGTGCCGTAGCACGCAAAGGGCAGTCATATCGCTGTCGGCAACGGATGTTTGGTTATTGCCCAAGTAATAAACCCACGTCCAGATAAGTGGAAATGCATCATTAGGTTCCGTTCCGTCAATCACTACACGGTGGCTTCCTTTCAGGTTTGACTTCAACCATTGTTCGGCTTCGCTTACTTCGGCACTGCTAAAGGGCACAGCTGCCTTGAGAGGTTGGGTAAGGGCAGAGAGTCCTGCTGTTGCTCCAAGTGCAAGCGTGCTGATAAATTGTCTTCTTGAGTTGCTTTTAGAAAATTCCATTTTTGCGTTTTAGTTGATTAATCTCACACCGATTGATCCACTTTCGATCAATCCGCGTATGAGCACGCAAAACTAGATTTTGGGTTGCTGAGGGGGCTTGTTTGAAGGTGAACAAAAGGTGTACACCTTTACGTGAATGCCATGACAAAAAGTAGACAGCCAGGTGAGAGACTTATTGCAAAGGTTTGTTATGCCTTCACTGAGCGTTCGATCTCCTTCAGATTTTCCATTTTCTTGTTGCGAAGGAAGCCGTTGATGTCCTCAAAGTGTTCTTTCACTCGCTTGTTACCGAACTCGAATACTTTAGTGGCGAGGCCGTCAAGGAAGTCACGGTCATGAGATACCAGTATCAGTGTGCCATCAAATGCCTTCAGTGCATCCTTGAGGATATCCTTGGTTTTGATATCGAGATGGTTGGTAGGTTCGTCAAGAATCAAAAGATTCACAGGCTGAAGCAGTAGCTTAATCATCGCGAGTCTGGTTCTCTCTCCTCCGGAAAGGACTTTTACTTTCTTGTCTATTTGATCACCACTGAATAGGAATGCGCCCAATATGTCCTTGATCTTAGTTCGGATTTCGCCCTGGGCAATCTGATCAATAGTGTCAAAAACTGTGAGTTCGCCATCCAGTAGAGATGCTTGATTTTGCGCGAAGTAGCCGATCATGCTGTTGTGACCGACTTGAAGCCTTCCTTCAAAGTCTATTTCACCCATAATCGCCTTAACGAGTGTGGACTTACCCTCACCATTCTTGCCTACAAAAGCAACTTTCTCACCTCTGGCAATAGTCAGGGTTACATCTTTGAACACGATGTGGTCACCATAACTTTTTGACAGATCTTCGGTGATTACCGGATAATTGCCCGATCTCGGAGCAGGCGGGAACTTAAGGTTCAAAGACGAGGTATCGATTTCATCCACCTCCACGATTTCGATCTTCTCGAGCATCTTAACTCTTGACTGAACTTGCAAGGTCTTAGAGTAAGTTCCCTTAAAACGCTCTATAAAGGCTTGAATTTCAGCTATTTGTTTAGCTTGATCGTCAAATTGCTTTTGCTGCTGTTCACGCCTTTCTTTTCTGAGCTGCAGGTAGTGACTGTAGTTCGTTTTGTAGTCGTAAATCCTGCCACGGGTAATCTCGATAGTTCTGTTTGTCAGATTGTCTACAAAGGCCTTGTCGTGGCTGATCACCATTACCGCTTTGGCATTGTTCTGAAGAAATTCCTCCAGCCACTGGACGGATTCGATATCGAGATGATTGGTTGGCTCATCAAGCAAAATCAGATCTGGGGTTTGAAGCAAGATCTTGGCAAGCTCGATTCGCATGCGCCATCCTCCACTAAATTCGCTGGTTGGGCGCGTAAAGTCCGACCGAAGAAACCCAAGGCCCATCAAGGTCTTTTCTACCTCGGCATCGTAGTTGATCTCCTCTATGCTGTAGTACTTCTCGCTAAGTTCAGATACCTCCTCAATTATCTTACTATACTCATCTGATTCGTAGTCTGTTCTGATCTCAAGCTGATGATTAAGTTCCTCCATCCGTGTCTTCATGTCGTGCACTTTAGAGAAGGCCTTTGAAGCCTCCTCGAACACGGTGCATTTATCTTCGGTAAGCAAGTGCTGGGGCAGGTATGCGATGACCGCATCCTTTGGAGCGGATACTTTTCCATAGGTAGGCTTGTTAACGCCCGCCAGAATTTTCAGTAGCGTTGATTTGCCAGCACCGTTTTTACCCATAAGGGCGATCCGATCATTTTCATTTATGTTGAAAGTGATGTTATTAAAAAGGGAGGTGCCACTGAATTCAACACCAACTGCGTCAACTGAGATCATGGTTAAATATGCCTTGCGTGTTTAAAAAGCCGCAAAGATAGTGACTTTACGATCAAACAAACCTGGATTTTGTGTGTCGTCAAGGGAGAAACATCACGTAGTACCATTGTTTTCTTGAGGCCCTAAATTATCTGATTATGAAATAATTATGATAACTTTCTGGTTAACCTATACCTTTGCCAACTCGTAAATGTCATGTGCCCTCGCTATTATTTTTTGGGGTCCTTTAGGTGGTTGATTTTTTTACTCCTTGTACTTGCTTCAAGGGGTATTGCAGCCCAAAGTTGTGATTGTCCACCTGCAAACGCTTGCGGAGCTTGTAGTGGGGGACTAACCGGCTTAACGTTAAAGTATAATGGGGCATCATCAGCTTCCGTTACTATTGAAGACAATTCTGGGATTTTTTTCTCAAACACGTTAGCGCCAGGAGAGGAGTTTTCGATAAGTGGCACTCTTCCAAATAACAGATTCCAAGGGCCATCTATCACAATC
>DAORAG010000117.1:0-8178 GCA_035344095.1 Cyclobacteriaceae bacterium
AAGTTATCTGGCACCTAGGTAGTTTTCAAAATTCAATGCATCGCACCTGAATCGAATGAACAAAGACACACTCAAATTAATCGCAAAAGCCGGACTGATAACTGGCACCCTTGACGGGCTCTCTGCGTCAATTCAATATGTTATTGTAACTGGCAACAATCCAATTCTCGTTTTTCAATATATATCGAGTGCGGTTTTTGGCCAGGAAGCCTTCAGTAGCGCAGGCATGTATGGACCCCTTGGCATCGTCTTCCACTACATTATTGCCACCGGTTGGTCAACATTATTTATCATGGCGTACCCAAGAGTATCCTTGCTTAGGAGAAATGTGGCGATAACAGCCGTGATCTATGGGATATTCGTTTGGTGTATGATGAATCTGGTAATTGTGCCCATGACTAGAATTCCGGCAAGACCATTCAATATAACAAGTGCAGCCATTGCCGCTGGAATTCTTGTTGTAGCGATTGGATTGCCCCTTGCCATCATCGGGAAGAAGTCTCTACAAGGAAAACAATAATCACAAAGGTTCAGGTAATCTCAATTATAAACCCTGTTCCCGGGGCTGCGAGCATGAAATTGTAGAAAATGACCCAGTACTTCCTTCGGAACCTCCACATGTGGATAATGTCCGGCTTCTTCGAGGAAAATGACATCTGGGTTTTCCACTAGCTCTGTAAAACGTTTGGCCGCGTGATATCCCGAAACAGGATCAAGTACACCATTAATCAGGCGCATTGGGACCACGCTCTTTTCAAGAGGAGACACCCAACGTGACCGGTTTGACTCTCTTTCCCGAAGATAGTTGAGAAGTCGAGGCATCATCTTCAAGCCTTCCTCCTCGCAAAGCAACTGCCAGGATCGGTCGATGAATTCATCGGTAGGTGGATGAAGAGGGCTGAAAATATTTTTCATATTCCTGCCAAATGTTCGCTTCGTAGAAAATTTAAGTACCAAAGGAGCCAGTCTCGTAAGCAACAACACCTGAATAAGTCGTGGTCGGTGCGATTCCGGAAAGAGGCCTCCATTCAAAAACACACATGACAACCAACTAATCTTTGACTCTCCTTCCGTTTGTCGTGCGAGTAATTCCTGCGCTACAGTGTCACCTAAATCATGTACGAATAAATGCGCTTCACCAATGTTCAGTTCATGAAGAAGATTCTCCACCATGTCTGCTTGAAGTGCAACAGTCATGGTCTGCGGTGGCTTAGAAGATCTACCCAAACCAATCAGATCAGGAGCAATGCAATTAAATTTTTTAGTTAATCCACTCCAAATAAATGAAAAGTCCCATGAAGAGGTTGGGAAGCCATGAAGACATACCAGCACTGGGCCAGCCCCGTCACGTTGATAAAAAACGCTATACTTCGACAACTCACATTGCCGGCCGGTGCGGTACCACTCCTCACAACTCATTAATCTCTCACTTGATTTTTGGCAACTCCGTTAGCGGTTGAATCCTGATGTTTCGATAGAAAACTTCAGCTGCCTCTGACTGAAGCTCCAACCTGCCCTTTGTCAAAGGGGTTTCAATACCATCATTCTCAATTCGAGAATTTTTTAACATCATATTTAGTTTTCCATTGATCAGATGCAGACTCGTTCCGTTATACGCATAAAGATCAACTACGTTCCACTCTCCGTGGGCGTTCTCGCCATCCGGATTCTTTTTACAATACCGACCGGATTCGCTGTGACGGCTGAAAGTTCTTAACTCACCACCCATGTCAAATTGATACACACTGTCAGCGTTCAGCGTTGACGTAATATCTGCCAAAGCCCCCGCTACTCCCCAATAGTCTCCGCAATCTCCTTCCTGAATTTGAAGTTCCTGCGCTCTCAGCCAAAATCCATCGCCATCACCGTGCTCTCCGACAGCATAATACAAAACACCACTGTCCCGCTTATCGGTATCACCTTCTCTTGGAAACCACTTCTTCTCTCCCCATTTGAATTCAAGCTGCAGATGAAAGTTCTCGAACTCATCTTTTGTAGAGATTCCCCCAAAGTATTGACCGGAAATCCTGAGCAAACGTTCTCCATCCAATTCGACAATGGAGAAAACGCTGGCAGTATCGTTGTTGAGTCCGATTGGTGGAAGCTTTCTTACACTGTCCCACGAAAGTCCAGGCTTGAATTCTGCTCCCAGATAGGTTTCCCAACCAACGAGATCAGTGCCATCAAATAAATACTGCCATTCTTCAGCTTGCTTTTTTTGAGGCGAGCAGGCAGCAGCACATATTGCCGCGGTAACAGCCAAAACGAATCCCTTCATCCTACACATACGCATCTATGCGATCAACTATTTGGGCATCACGATTGCTCCGATGCCATTATCCTGGAGTTTCTTGGAAAATGTGGCAAAGTCGCCTTTCAAAAGTTGATCATACGCATTTTGTTGTGCCGTCAGTTCGCCCTTGAGCTTTGCATAAACTTCATTATGAGGATCGGATGGCCGAAAATCAGCAGTGGCGGCCGTTGCACCCAAATAGCTGAACTTCTCTCCCAACATAGCCGGCCAACGAACTGCATCTTGCCCGGTACCGGTGATTTTCAATTGAACTAGTTTTCCTTCTATGGCTGCGAATTTTTTACTCATCTCATTTGCGTCTTTAGCCAGATCTTTCTTTTTCTGCGCGGCTAAAATATCGCCAAGATCGAGTAGCTGACGTCTTATCGACTCCATTTCATTAATCATGTCGGCAATGGCATTCATGTCCTTAGTCACCTTGACAACAAAATCTGTTTGCAATTTTATGTCTTCAAGCGTGCCCTCAGAATGGGGATCCTTAATAATTGTAATGGGAGCCTTTAAGTTTTGACCACCGGCAACGAGGTGAACGTTATAGGTTCCTGGTGGCACGAGATATGTCAAAGGCCCATAATTCGGATTCGTCCTTGTTCTGTTCTTATCCATTGGGAACCAATCCGCTCCCTCAGGAGTCGTTCGCATGGTCACTGTCTTTGTCGGATTGCTTTGCAAATTCCACCAGACTCTGTTGATCCCTGGTTTTGCCTTGCCTTCAATTGTCCTTACTGTATCTCCAGCGGCATTGGTGATATGTATCTTCACGCTATCCATTTCGGCTGCAGACCAATAATTCAGCGATGCTCCGTAAGGAGGATCTTGCCCTGACGATGCTTCAGGAAAGAACTGCATTGTGCTGGTGATTCCCTGGAATCGATAAGCGTCTTTTGGATTAAAGAGGGATAGCTTTGAATTGGTGTCTTTGATCTGCTGCAATGGACTAATGTCATCCAGTATCCAGATTCCCCGGCCGTAGGTACCTACTACCAAATCATTAAAGTGTTCTGGAATATCCATCCAATACATGGGTGACGCTGGAAGGTTGGACATAAATGTTTGCCAATTCTCACCGTCATCAAATGAGATGTAAAGTTTGGTTTCTGTTCCAAGAAACAGCAAGCCTTTCCTGACAGGATCCTCTTTTACCATTCGGCAATAATTCAGGTTGCCTCCTTCTATTCCCTTCGTGATTTTCTTCCATGTCTTTCCGAAATTATCCGTCTTGTACACATAAGGCTGAAAGTTACCCACCTCATGCCCCTCTACTGTCAGATAGGCCTTGCCCTCTGCCCACCTGGAGGCTTCAATATTTCTCACCGTGCTTAGCGCTGGAAATTCTGGAATATTCTTGGTGACATTAGTCCAAGTCTTACCGCCATCCTGGCTTACTTGTACTTGCCCATCGTTTGTGCCTGCCCAGAAGACGCCTTGCTTTACTGGAGATTCATCAAAGGCATAAATCACATTAGCATACTCTACACCTATGTTATCTGGCGTCAGGCCGCCTGACTTTGTTTGTTTGCTTTTATCATTCAAAGTCAAATCGGGACTGATTACTTCCCACGTCTGGCCGCCATTTGTAGTTCTGTGGACCACCTGACTTGCTACATACACTGTGTTGTGATCGTGAGGTGAAATCAACAAGGGGAATGTCCACTGAAAACGGTACTTAACTTCTGCCGCTGAATGACCATTGGTAACTTCCGGCCATACTTCTACATGGCGAAACTGTCGTGTCTTCTCATTGTATCGGGTGACAACTCCTCCAAGTGCACCATAACCGGATGCGCTTGACCACACTACATCTGGATCTTTGGGGTCCGGAGTAGCAAACCCACTTTCACCACCTCCTACATCATGCCACATTCCGGTGGGAATCACACCATTACCAAAAAACGATTGAATGCGTGTGCGGCTAGGTCCACGCATAGCGGGGCCATCTTGTCTATTGGTCAACACGTTATAAGGAATGTTGGTATCGGTGGTTACATGGTAAAGCTGAGCTACCGGCAATTGGATGCGCAACCAACTTTGGGCTCTGTTTTCTGAGATGGAAACTCCACCATCTCCAGCTACAATCATTCTGTCTCCATCAGTCGGGTCGATCCACACATCGTGATGATCCCAGTTGGGTTGGGCAGGAAAATTAACAGGCTCCAATGTTCGTCCACCATCGATGCTATAATGAAATGACGCTGTGACAAAATAAATCTCATTGGGATTATCCGTAGAAGCCGTGCAACGTGTGTAATAGGCCTGCCGACCAGTCATGTTGCGGTCATGACTCACAAGGTTCCAGCTTTTGCCTTTATCATCCGATCTCCATAACTCACCGCTTTCTGGTTTCTCACCCATTGTCTCAACGCCATCTCCTGTTTCTATCAACGCGTAGACTTTGTTTGGATCAGCGGGTGTCATGGACAGTGCAATCTTTCCAACGGGTCCCTCAGGTAGTCCATTGCCCTTGAGCTTAGTCCACGTTTCACCTCCATCCTTTGACATGTGTAATCCGCTTCCAGGTCCTCCGCTGGTTCGATTCCACGTTCTGAGTGATAACTGCCACATTCCAGCAAAAATGATTCTCGGGTTGGAAGGGTCCATCACCAGGTCTGAAGCTCCCGTGTTCTCATCAACAAAAAGAACTTGCTTCCATGACTTACCTCCATCTGTAGACTTATATACACCTCGGTCCTTTTGTGGTGCATAGGCATGACCTACAGCACCGACATACACCGTATTCGGATCAGTCGGATGAACAAGTATCCTCGATATTCTGCCAGTATTGTCCAAGCCGATATGACTCCAGGACGTACCACCGTCTGTTGATCTCCACACACCATTACCAATAGAAACATTCGAACGAATGAATGGCTCTCCTGTTCCTGCATAAATAACGTTATAATCAGAAGGCGCAACAGCCAAAGCACCAATAGAGTGTACTGGCTTGTCGTCAAATACTGGTTTCCAATTCAATCCACCATCCTCAGTTTTCCAAATACCACCACTTGCTGCGCCTGCATAATAAATCAAGTCATTGCCTGGAATGCCGACCGCACACGTAACGCGATTACCGACAGGACCAATATGACGAAACTGCAGCTGCGAAATTTGTTCTTTGGTTAACGTTTGGCCATAAGCCATCTGCATTGCGATAAACGCACCTATAGCAAATGTTAAGAATAGTCTGATATGCTTTGAGTTCATAGGAGTGATTTTTACATTAGTTAGGAGGAGTTGAAAGATAGCCAATGTGCACTTCATTTAGAAGATTGTACTATACCAATTTGATGAATTAAATTTTTTCTGAGATGAACGTTTCGAAATCGAACATTTTTGAGTGTGTGGTTATAGGGAAGGGATTAGTTGGGGCTGCAGCCGCAAAACATCTTCAAAAAATGATTAGCAACGTTGCTGTTGTGGGTCCAGATGAACCAACGGACTACAAAACCTCAAGTGTATTTGCCAGTCACTACGATCAGGGCCGTGTTCAGCGTATTATCGGTACAGACTCAGTTTGGACGTTACTAAATCAACGTTCTGCTGATAGCTACCCGGTGCTGGAAAAAGAAAGTGGCATTCAATTCCATACGCCAGTAGGGTGCCTCTATGTTTCACACAAGGGAAAAGATGTGTATGCGGATAGGGTTCCTGATCAGGCACAAAAGTTCATTACGCAATATCACTTCCTGAACTCTGGTGATGAAATCAATAAACGTTTCCCATCCTACCATTTTCCACAGCAAGCCTTTGGTGTTTTAGAAAATGGACCAGCCGGCTATATCAACCCCATGAAATTGATATCGGCTCAGTTGGCTTTATTCAATAAGTTAGGAGGACTGACTGTAACCGACACCGTCAGCTCAGTTAGAAAGAATGGAGCAGTGTATGAAGTTGAAATTGCATCCGGAGAATCTTTAAAGGCCAACCGTGTTTTGGTAACTGCAGGTGCATTTTCCAATTTTAACAGCCTCATCCCGCAGTCTCTTGATCTTTTTATGAAAAGCGAAACTGTATTGCTGGCTCAAATTAACTCCGCTGAAGTGTTACGACTGAAAAATTTGCCATCGCTTTTGTATGAGATCGACAATGGAAGCGTTGAAGGTGTTTATGCAGTTCCTCCGGTTATCTATCCTGATGGCAACATCTATTTCAAAATAGGATGCAATCTGCCCGCTGATATTATCTTCAATGAACTGGCAGAAATCCAGGACTGGTTTCGCAACGGTGACAGTGACAGCAACATTCCAGCAATACGTGAAGCGCTAAATGATATCATGCCAGATCTCAAAGTTGAAAATCTCAAATCAAAACGGTGCCTCATTAGCCGAACCAAAACTAAAAAGGCATATATCGGCAAAGCCGATGAGCACCAATTGTTTGTTGCTGCTGGCGGCAATGGCTACACAGCCATGTGTTCGGAAGCCACCGGTGAAATAGCTGCCTTCTTCACGGTTCATGGCGTAGCGTCCGAGGGCTTCGACATTAGAGATTTTGCGCCTGTTTTTAATTAGTTAAGTTTTTTCGTTTCCGACTCACAGGCGAACCATACCGCTATATTTGTGTTCTCATTCATATGGCTATCGTTATCATTAACCCGAAAGGTGTCGAACCGTGGATAGACGCACTGAAACAAGTCGACTCCAGCCTTGACATTCGCACTTTTCCCAACGATACGAACCGTGAGGACATTACATTTGCACTCACATGGAGACATCCCTATGGTATCTTCAAAGATTACCCAAATCTGAAATGTATTTCATCGATGGGTGCCGGGGTGGATCATCTACTGAGAGATGAAGAACTTCCACATCACGTTCCTATCACGCGCCTGGTGGATCCTTACCTCGCGCAGGACATGGCAGAGTTTGTACTTGCATTGGTAATGAATCACTTGCGTGACCTCAATGCATTTAAACTCAAACAGATTCAAAGTATTTGGAAGCCGGCCAGTTATCAGAGAATAAAAGATGTAACCATCGGAGTGATGGGTGTCGGTGCCATCGGGAGCAAGGTAGCAGGTGAACTTTCCCGGTCTGGTTTCAAAGTGATCGGGTGGGCAAGAAGTCCAAAAAAAGATGAAAAGTTTAGTGTCTACGTTGGTGTGCGTGAGATCGCTGATTTTCTCCAGCAGGCTCAAATTCTTGTTTGTGTACTCCCTCTTACCACTCAAACCAAAGGAATTCTCAATAAAGATGTTTTTAAGCTCCTCCCTAAAGATGCATACGTCATCAATGTTGGCCGCGGAGAACATCTGGTGGACGAAGATTTGTTGGAGTTAATTTCGCAGGGGCACCTCTCTGGCGCTGCGCTGGATGTATTTACAGAAGAACCATTACCTGCTACCAGTTCTCTTTGGAAACACCCACGGATAAACGTCACTCCCCACATTGCCAGTCTTACTGATCCGCAATCAGTAGCACCGCAAATCGTTGAGAACTACCACCGGGCGATGGAGGGCAGACCACTTCTCAATTTAGTCTCCAGAGAGCGCGGTTATTAATCTTTCTTCTTGCCATTTTTTTTATCGTCAAAAAGCATGCGCACCGAAGGTCCATAGGTGTCATCATATTGACCGCTTTTCATACTCCAAATAAATCCACCCAAAAACACCAGAGCAATGGTGAGACTAATTCCAATTAAAAGAATAATGATTGTCATGACAAAACTCTTTTGGAAGTAAGATTTACCATAAAGGTAGTAAACACCACCACAGAAATACTACTGATCGGCATGAGGATAGCAGCCACCAATGGGGTAAGATGACCAGTCACAGCAAAACTCAGCCCAACCACATTGTACGCCAATGAAATGGCAAGACTGATTTTGAGGATAGTGAGAGCAGACTTTGAAAGAGACAAAAAGCGATC
>DAORAG010000118.1:0-8127 GCA_035344095.1 Cyclobacteriaceae bacterium
AGCGATACCAAACGTGGATACATCGAAAATGTAGAACGCTTTAAGTCCCGATGGGGGCTGGCTTCCGGAAGATTGGAAGTGGTGTCAGATGGTCAAGAGGGAAACAATAGTCCGTTTGCCAAAAAATTTATTGAGTTCCTAAAGACCAACAAAGACGACAAGATATCCGTGAGTCAGTTGGTGCAGCATGTGAAAATGTCGGTGGCTGAGATTTCAGATCAGACCCCGATTGGAAATCCACTGAAAAGCGTTGGAGATGAAGGTGGTGAATTTGTGTTTTATAAGCGGCCCTAAAGATTCATTTTTCGGGCGAGTTCCCACACCACGATTCCCACACAAACCGAGACGTTGATTGAATGTTTGGTGCCTGACTGAGGTATTTCAATAGCCTTGTCGGCCTGGGCGATAACACCCTCAGATACGCCATCTACCTCGTTGCCAAACACCAGACAATATCTTTGGCCACTTTCCGGATCAAATTCATTGAGTGAGGTGCTTTCAGTGGTCTGTTCCACAGCAATAATTTTGTAACCCTTCTCTTTAAGTTGACTGGCTAGTACTTCAGCACTTTCGTGATATTCCCAATCGACCGATTCTGTTGCCCCGAGAGCTGTCTTTTGTATTTCGCGATGAGGTGGCGTACCTGTAATTCCAGTAAGGAAAATTTTCTCAACCCGAAATGCATCCGCAGTCCTGAAAGCCGAACCCACGTTGTGCAAACTTCGAACGCTGTCGAGCAAGATCGCAATGGGGAGTTTTTTTGCGTTTTTAAACTCATCCTGTGATATCCTGCCAAGCTCTTCGAGTTTTAATTTTTTCACTTTGCAAAATTAGAACGATTATTGATAATGAATAAATACATTGAAACAGAGGGATTACAATCCCGTTTTTACTAGGATGAAGCTTCTTTTCTTTCCACTATCACTTATTCTTTTTGCCAGTCAGGCACAGGATGCCTGGAAGAACATCTACACTGAATCAGCCTGGAGAGAAAGAGATGCATGGCAAAAAGCTGATGCCATCATGAAATATTTGGATCTTCGGTTCGGGAGTAAAGTAGCTGACATAGGTTGTCATGAAGGTTACATGACGATGAAGTTGTCGAAGGAAGTTGGTGATCTGGGCAAAGTCTACGCGGTTGATGTGGAACAGCATCGCCTTGACAAATTAAAAGAGCATTTACAAAGCCGTGGTATTCAAAACGTAATTGCAACTAAAGGTGATTACGATAACCCGCACCTTCCCGCCAATACATTGGATGGCGCTCTCATAATCGACACCTACCATGAAATGGATGAACATGATGCAATGCTTCGGCACATCAAGAATTCACTTCGCATTGGAGGTCTGCTGGTTATTTGTGAGCCCATTGCAAACGAGAGGCGTGAACTGACCAGAAGTGAGCAAGAACGAAAACACGAGCTTGACATGAAGTTTGCTTTGGAGGACCTGGAGAAAGCTGGTTTTCGAGTCACGTTTCAACAGGATCCTTTTATCAATCGCGAAAAGATAAAGGGCGATAACATGTGGATTGTGGTGGCAAGAAGAGTGAAGTAAAGAATATTGGATATTCACCCTTGGTTCTTGCAGCCGGATTTTATCTTTGCCAGTCATGGCCTCCGGCAACACAGAAACCCCCTTAATGAAACAGTACAATGCGATCAAGGTGAAATACCCTGGAGCGTTGTTGCTGTTCCGTGTCGGAGATTTTTACGAAACCTTTGGTGACGATGCAATCAAGGCCAGCAAGGTGCTTGACATTGTGCTAACGAAGAGAGGCAATGGATCGGCATCGGAAATAGAGCTCGCTGGGTTTCCCCATCATGCCCTGGATACTTATCTGCCCAAACTGGTCAGGGCCGGTCATCGCGTGGCGATTTGCGATCAGCTCGAGGACCCTCGTTTTGTAAAGGGAATCGTAAAGCGAGGCGTTACGGAACTGGTCACACCGGGCGTGTCATTCAATGATAATGTGCTGGAGAGAAAACAAAATAATTTTCTTGCTTCGGTGCATGTGGCGAAAGCGTCATTTGGTGTTTCTTTCCTGGATATAAGTACAGGAGAATTTTATGCGGCAGAAGGAAGCGAAGCGTACATCTACAAGCTTATTCAAAGTTTTTCGCCTGCAGAAATAATTTTCAGCAAGACCAACCGCGAGAAACTTGAAAATCAATTTAGCGAAGAATACGCCACGTTCGCGCTTGACGAGTGGGTCTATGCATTTGACTACACATATGACAAGCTTGTCAATCAATTTAAAACTGCGAACCTCAAGGGTTTTGGTATTGATAGCATGCCGGAGTCTATCGTTGCAGCCGGAGCCATATTGCATTATTTGGAAGTAACAGAGCATAAGGATACACATCATATCGGCTCTATCTCAAGAATAGATGAAGATAAATATGTGTGGCTCGGCAAATTCACCATCCGCAATCTGGAGATCGTTAATGCTCAACAGGATGGAGGAGTTCCCTTGATTCAGATATTAGATCGCACGGTAACTGCGATGGGATCTCGCCAGCTTCGCAAATGGATGATCCTTCCTCTTAAAGAGATATCAGCAATCGCTGAGCGCTTGAATGTCGTCTCCACATTGCACGAACAGGAAGATTTGTCCGAAATGATTGGCACTCACCTTCGTCAGATAGCAGACCTGGAAAGACTAATTTCAAAAGTCGCGGTGGGGAGAATCAACCCACGCGAAATGTTGCAGTTGAAGCGATCACTTCAGGCCGTTGTGCCAATAAAAGAGATGCTTGCGCAGCAATCTTCGGCCCCGCTTAAAAAATTAGGAGATCAGCTTGAGCGCTGCGAGTTCTTGCTCGATAAGATTGAAAAGGAGCTAAAAGAAGATGCGCCCATGCTGGTTCATCAGGGAGGCATTATCAAAGAGGGAATCAACGCAGAGCTTGACGAACTAAGGAGTATTGCTTACTCAGGAAAAGATTTTCTGCTCCAGATTCAAAAACGGGAGGTTGAGAAGACAGGTATATCGTCACTAAAGATTTCTTACAACAAGGTATTCGGCTACTACCTCGAGGTGAGCAATGCGCACAAAGAAAAAGTGCCAGCCGAATGGATCAGGAAGCAAACACTGGTAAATGCAGAGCGGTATATCACCGAAGAATTAAAAACATATGAAGAAAAAATTCTGCATGCAGAAGAGAAGCTCACGGTGATTGAGCAAAAGTTATTTCAGGAACTGGTGATCAATGCGGCAGATTATGTTTCACAAATTCAACAAAATGCCAGGGTGATCGCTACATTGGATTGCCTTTTATCGTTTGCGATGGTCGCTCAGGCGAATCGATATGTAAAACCTGAAATCAATGAGTCTACAACAATTGACATAAAAAACGGAAGGCATCCGGTAATCGAAAAGCAACTCCCAGTCGGGGAGAGCTACATCCCCAACGATATCTATCTTGATAACGAGTCGCAACAAATTCTGGTGATTACCGGACCAAACATGGCCGGTAAGTCAGCACTTCTTCGCCAAACTGCTTTGATTGTATTGATGACGCAGATCGGGAGCTTTGTGCCCGCTGAGTCTGCACAGATTGGAATCGTTGATAAGGTATTTACCAGAGTGGGTGCCTCAGATAATCTGTCGCGAGGCGAATCAACCTTTATGGTTGAGATGACGGAGACGGCCAGCATTCTTAATAACCTCAGTGATCGAAGCCTGATTCTGATGGACGAAATAGGAAGAGGTACAAGCACCTACGATGGAGTGTCAATCGCCTGGGCTATTGTTGAGTTCCTTCACAATCACAAGGAGTTTAAGCCAAAGACGCTCTTTGCAACGCACTATCATGAGCTGAATCAGTTGGCAGAGGACTTAGTGCGTGTAAAGAACTTCAATGTTTCAGTCAAAGAGACCGGAGATAAGATCATATTCATGCGCAAGCTGAAGGAGGGGGGAAGTGAGCACAGTTTTGGAATACACGTAGCGCAGTTGGCGGGCATGCCCAACCGAATTGTAATACGCGCAAACGAGATTCTCCACTTCCTTGAAAAAGACAAGCATAAGAACGAAGCTCGAAAGAAGATGGAGGCTTTGCCAAAACCCACCACTCAAATGGGATTGTTTGAAATCGATCCGAAATTGAAACAAATGGAAGAGATGTTAAGTAAGATAGACATCAACACCATCAGCCCAGTCGAAGCCCTTTTGAAACTGAATGAGATCCTCACTGCCTTAAAAAAATAACAGCTGTTTTTGTCTCCAGATTTGTAAATCAAAATAACAAGGTGAGCTATTGGGCGGACATTGGGAGCTAAAAATGCTTTCCGATTCGCGTATCGTATTTCTCCAGATAGCGGCATGGTCCCTTGTGATTACGGCCTTCACAACGTTGGTTGCTCACCTTGTCAATTTCTCAGCCCCGGATTTTCAATCTCAAATTTTGCTTGCGCAGGATTGGGGATACATTCTTCGCAATGACATTATCATCCTTCATTGTGTACTCGTGATTGTTTCTATGCTCGGACTGACACTGATTGGAAGTGTCAATACCAGGGGTTGGCTAGCGCTCGGATTGTTATGTTTTCTGGTTTTCGGTTTTGCGGAGATAGGTCGGATGACAATGGCCAACGTCTTTGTGAATGGGTTGAGAATGCAGTATCTGTCTTCTAGCGATGCCTCCACACAGCAGGACATCCGATTTGTTCTTGAAAATATTTGGCCCCTCATTGGCGCGTTCCTGTTCCGGGTTTTTATACTGGCCTTTAGCCTCGGCTGTATTTTTTATGGCATAGCCTTTTGGACTCGGGGCTGGACAGGCAGAATATTTATAGTATGGGGAGTGATCAATCTATTGGCTTTCGTAAACGAGTTTTTGGAGCTTGCTTGGCTCTCTGGTTTTATCGAATATTTCTCGATTGTCTTTCAGCCGCTTGCCCGACTTTGGATTGGAGTCTGGTTTCTAAAAGAAATACGCAGGCACGGTGATAGCCACACGATGCCTGCGTAAAGAAGTTAGCTCCCTTCTTCGTCCTCTCCATCTACAACATCTTCAGGAGCTTTGTCCTTTGAGATCTCATTTCCGTTTTCATCAAAGTATTGAATGAGTTTGGATGCACCTTTTCGAGATCTAACACGGTAAAAGGTATTGCCGTTTCGTGTGGTAATTTCTTCACCGCCCATTACTGTGAATTCGGGATACTTGGCTTGCGCAGCTGACTTGATGTTTTCTGGCAACTTTGCAGGGCCATAATATTTAGATGAAGAAAGTACGGAGCCATCTTCTTTGTAGCGTGCACGTGATCGAACACCGTCAATGGTAAACACGCTTACATACTTTGCAAATGTGCGTTTGCCTCTTGCCGAATGTTTTTCCCAACGCACTGCTGAAGCGCCTGGAAAAGTATTTGAGAAGGTGCTCTTAATTGCCTCTGGCACTTGTGCATCTTCAACTTTCTCAAAATTCATAGACCGTGGTCCTTTTGCACGTCCACCCGGCTGGGCCAGCGTTGTTGCGCTGATCGCTGCCAGAATAACAATCAGATATATTTTCATTGTGTTTGTTTTTTATTTGCTTCCAAACAAAGATAGTACCAAGTGACGTTGCTTTACAGTTACAAAAGGGCCTAACTTTGCCCTTCGAATTATTACCGGACAATTTTGTTATTACTCTAGATGGAAACAACACTAACACCGGAAGTCCGCAGAAAGCCAATTTTAAAACAGGAAATAGCTTTTTTGATCATACACCTTCTGCCACTAGGCGCGTTGTGGACAGGAGCTACGCTTTTCGACTGGATGGTCTGCATTTTTCTCTATGTATTCAGAATGTTCTGGATCACGGGAGGGTATCATCGCTATTTTGCTCACAAGTCGTACAACACCTCACGTTGGTTTCAGTTTATAATTGCGTTTATGGCGCAGACATCTGCACAAAAAGGTGCCTTATGGTGGGCGGCACATCATCGCCATCACCATCGTCATAGTGATACACCGGCCGATCCGCACTCTATGAAGATTTATGGATTCTGGTATTCACATGTGGGATGGATTGTTGGACCGGATTTTAAGGAAACAGACTACAAGGTGATTGGCGACTATGCAAAATACCCTGAGCTGGTATGGTTGAATAAACACTACTTGGTGCCACCAGTCACCCTTGCAGTCGTTGTCACTGCGCTTGGTGGATGGGTAAACGGGGGAAGCCTCATGGCCATGTTTACCTCTGCAGGATTCTCGACTTTGTTTATCGGTTTTTTCCTAAGTACGGTGATTCTTTATCATGGTACCTTTTCCATCAACTCCATAATGCACAAATTTGGAAACCAACGCTATGAGACTGGCGATGAGTCGCGCAACAGCGTGTGGCTTGCTTTGTTGACTATGGGTGAAGGATGGCACAACAATCATCACTATTATGAAGTAGCCTCAAGACAAGGCTTTTTCTGGTGGGAAATAGATATTACCTGGTATATCCTCAAAGTGTTCTCCTGGTTTGGGCTTATTTGGGACCTTAAAGGTGTTCCAAAACACGTTAAGTATTCCAAAAACAAGGCACATGCTAAAGCGCTAAAAAAAGAATACGATCAGGAACTAGAGCCCGCATAATAGCACCATGTCGGTTGAAAGTAATTTTCTCGAAAGCACAATTAAGTTATTTGGGTACTACAAGTCACTTGGCGAAAGAACGTTCGATCAACTAAGTACAGAGGAAGTCCTCTGGAAGCCCAACGAAGCCAGCAACAGTATTGGATTGATTGTTCATCATTTATCAGGGAATATGCTGTCCAGATGGACAGACTTTTTGACAACGGATGGTGAGAAACCTTGGCGTGATCGAGAAGCCGAATTTGCGCAAGCATATTCAAGTAAGGAGGAGATGCTCGTGGCCTGGCAAAAGGGATGGGATTGTCTGTTGAATGCGCTGAATTCGTTGAAACCAGAGGATTTGTCGCGAATCGTTTATATCCGCAATGAAGGCCAAACTGTCGTTGAGGTGATTCATCGTCAACTTGCTCACTATTCTTCGCACGTGGGACAAATCATGTACATAGGAAAGCAATTGAAAGGTGAGTCATGGAAGTCTCTGTCTATTCCCAAAGGAGCGAGCAGTGAATTCAATGCTGCGAAATTTGCCGCGGAGAAATCCCGCAAACATTTTACTGACGGCCTCAGGTAATTTACTGCCGTCTGTGACTGAAATCACTGTGCCTTAAGACAGCATTTCATTTCTTTGTGGTTTCAAATCATCAACGTGCAGCGCTATTACGAACTGTTTATAGGATCATTTACAGGTTACTGGAACTACCTGAAGAGTGAGATTCTTTATCCGGGTTGGCACAATTACTTCTACTGGCTCATCGGTCTTTCACTTGCTGTGTGGTTACTGGAAATCATTGCGCCCTGGCGAAAGGGTCAATCTATCTTCAGAAAAGACTTTTGGTTGGATGGATTTTACATGTTCTTCAATTTTTTTCTCTTTTCCCTGGTGGGCTACAATGCATTGTCCAATATCGGGGTGCAGGCTTTCAATGACTTCCTTGCCCTTTTTGGAGTGACCAACATAGTTGCGCTAAATGTTGCCACATGGCCCAAATGGGCGCAACTGGTTACGATGTTCGTTATTGCCGATTTTATTCAATGGAACGTTCATCGGCTGCTCCACAAGGTTCCCGCATTGTGGGAATTTCATAAAGTGCATCACTCTGTTAAAGAGATGGGCTTTGCAGCTCACTTGCGCTTTCATTGGATGGAGACTATCATTTACAAATCGATTCAATACATACCACTTGCGATGATTGGATTTGGCATTGATGACTTCTTTTTGATTCACATTTTTACTGTAGCGATCGGCCATTTGAACCATTCCAACTTGTATATCACATACGGACCGTTGAAATATCTTTTCAACAATCCCGCGATGCACATCTGGCATCATGCCAAACACCTCCCTGACGGAAGCTATGGTGTCAATTATGGTTTGAGCCTAAGCGTCTGGGACTATTTGTTTGGCACAGTCTATCTCCCCTCTAATGGTCGGGACATTGAATTGGGATTTCCGAAGGATGAGAATTTTCCGAAGCAATTTTTCACACAGATCACCTATCCATTTATAAAGAAGAACTCATGAACATTTTAAACGATTGGAAGTTCGTATTGCT
>DAORAG010000119.1:0-153 GCA_035344095.1 Cyclobacteriaceae bacterium
TTGCAGACCAATCCTTTGGCTCTTCATCGTGGAGATACTCCAGGATCTTTTGTTCCACTTGCTTCAACTTCAAACCTTTGATGTAGGCACCGTTTCTCGCAAGTATCAACCTCCCGGTTTCCTCCGAAATAGCCATAATCAGGGTGTCTGTGC
>DAORAG010000119.1:174-8103 GCA_035344095.1 Cyclobacteriaceae bacterium
GATGGCCGATCGATGACGCAATCCAAAGTGGGGAGGCAGGTGATCGTTTTCGCTTACGGGAAGCACGCAGCGCGCGGCTTTGATTTTTCCTTTGTGAATAATAACCGCACCATCATGCAAGGGGCTATTCTTGTTGAAAATGGAAAGCAACAAGCGTCTGGACACAACCGAATTCAGAGGATCGCCTGTCTCCACATAAAACTTTAATTCTGAGTCTCGTGAAAAAACGATGAGCGCGCCCGTTCGGGTGGCCTTTAAAGTTTTTGCAGCTTCGATCACTTCCTGAATATCAAAATCGTCTTCATGCTGTGATCGCCAATTGGTGAAGGACTTAATCAGGGTATCACGATTGACTTCTGTACTTCGTCCAATCACCAATAGAAATTTTCTAATTTCTTGCTGGAATAGAATTATTGTAGCCAGCACACCTACACCCATGAACTGGCCAAGAATAGTTGTCAACAGTTCCATTTGCGCTGCGCGCACGATAAGGTAAATCAGGTAGAGCGCCAAAATGCCAAGGAAGATGTTCACTGCGATGCTACCCCGAATAAGTTTATAAACCTGATAGAGCAATATCGCAACAAGGCCAATGTCAATAAAGTCAACCCAGGTGACTTCGAGGAAACCGATTTTAAGCGCTAAAATCACTTTACAAAGTTAGTCAATTTAATGGCCTCTGCCGCTTCTTTCACGTCATGAATACGTAGGATATCCGCACCTTTTAGTAACGCGATGGTATTCAAAACGGTTGTGCCGTTAAGCGCATTTTCGGGAGTGGTTTCAAGTGTTCGCCATATCATTGATTTTCTGGACAGGCCGATCAATATTGGTTTTTCCAGAAGTCGCAGGTGACCCAGATTGCTAAGAAGTTCGAAATTTTGGGCGGGTCCTTTAGCGAAGCCAAAGCCCGGATCGATAACCACATCAGTGACTTTCAATGATTTGAGTTGATCAATTTTTTTGTGGAAATAGTCCGTTACCTCTTTTGTTAAATTCTCATATTGGTTCAAGGTTCTCATGGTCTGTGGTGTTCCTCTCATATGCATCATCACGTATGGCACTTTCGTTCGAGCTACCAGGGTAAACATGTCTTTATCCAGTTCGCCAGCAGAAATGTCATTGATCATGCTTGCGCCTGATTCCAACGCCTGACGCGCAACTTCACTCCGAAAGGTATCGATTGAAATGATGGTCTCCGGAAACTTATTTCCTATGGCTTGCACTACCGGAATGACTCTTTTAAGTTCCTCCTCGATCGGAATATCCGGGGCGTCTGGACGTGATGAGTATCCGCCAACGTCAATAAAGTGGGCCCCTTCACTAATCATTTTCTCCACACGATGAAGGATCGAGCTCTGCGTTGTGTGTCTCCCTCCATCATAAAAGCTGTCGGGGGTTACATTCAGAATGCCCATCAACTTCGGTGTGTCAAACAGGATCAACCGCCCGTTTATCTTAAGTGTTTTGTTAGATGAATTTACTTTATTTTGCACCGCCATATGATTGAAAAAACTGCCACCGAATATAAACAGGTTATATCCTCGTGCAAAACACTGTTTGCCAAGAAGACGCAAGACTATGGTACTGCGTGGCGTGTGTTAAGGCTACCTTCCATTACTGATCAAATTTTTATTAAAGCACAACGCATCCGTAGTATTCAGGAAAAAGGATCGCAGAAAGTGGAAGATAATATAACAGACGAATTCATTGGGATTATCAACTATTGCATCATTGCGATGATTCAAATGCAGTTGGACGAGGCGGCAAAACTTGAAATGAAGTTTGATGAGCTGGAGCCAATGTATGATAAAGCAGTGGCGGACACCTTTGAACTTTTGCAAAATAAAAATCACGACTATGGTGAAGCCTGGAGAGAGATGCGTGTAAGTTCGATTACGGATATCATATTGATGAAACTCCTACGGGTAAAGCAAATTGAAGACAACGCGGGTAAGACGCTGGTGAGTGAGGGTGTCAGGGCAAACTACCAGGACATGATCAATTATTCAGTTTTTGCATTAATCAAATTGAAAGGAAACACTAATGGGTAAAGTGAGAAAATATATAGACCTGTTTTCAAGGATTTTTGTTGGCGGGCTGTTCATCTTTTCAGGTTTGATAAAGTTGAATGATCCCGTTGGTACACAAATAAAGATGGAGGAATACTTTGAAGTATTCGCTATGGACTTTGGGTCATTCTTTCACGTGTTCATCCCTTGGGCGTTGGAAATCGGGATGATTCTCATCGTACTGGAGGTTGCCCTGGGATTTGCAGTACTACTGTATTATCGAATGAATGTCACCATGTGGATCATGCTTGGGTTGATGGTGTTCTTTACCTTCCTCACTTTTTATTCTGCGTATTTCAACAAGGTTACCGATTGTGGATGTTTTGGTGATGCGATCAAGTTGACACCTTGGGAGTCTTTTTACAAAGATGTGATCTTGATGGTGTTTGTTCTCCACCTTTTTTGGTATAGAAAAAATTATCAATCTCCTCTGCGAACACTGGAAGGGCACACTGTCATTGGTGCGGTTGTACTGATTAGTTTATTTCTTGGAGTGTATGCGGTGCGTCATCTGCCGTTCATCGATTTCCGTGCTTATAAGGTTGGAAATTTGATTCCTCAGCAAATGATTCCGGAAGAACAACCCATCATAGAATATCTATTTGATAAGGATGGTAAGGAGGTTGCTTCACAACAATTCCTATCTGCCGATGAAGGATATAAGTATGTTTCTTCTCGTGTATTGAATGAAGATAAGATCACGCCTAAAATCACTGATTACCTGGTAACAAGTCCCGAGGGTGAGGATATGACGCAGTACACTTTTGTTGGCAACAAACTGATGATTGTCATGTATGATGTGGCAAAGGCCTCCGTGGATAATATTGATGCTATCAGAAATCTGACAAAAGAACTGGAGGGAAAAGTGGATTGCTTTGTCCTCACTTCTTCTGGAGCAGAACAAATGGAAGCCTTTCGACATGAGCACCAGCTAGCAGTTCCCTATTACTATGCAGATGCTACCGTGTTGAAGACCATCTTGCGTTCAAACCCTGGCATCGCGCTTTGGAAAAACGGTTTGGTGCTGGGCAACTGGCATCATAATGATACACCAACGGCTAGTGAAGTTTTGGAGTTGGTGCGCTGATAGACTTTCGCCAACGAATATCAATTCATGAAGGTTTTTTTCATAGGTCTGCCGGGATGTGGTAAAACAACATTGGGGGTAAAAGTAGCGAACCAGCTTAAGCGACCTTTCATCGATCTTGATGCTGAAATCGAAAAGGGTGAAGGCAAATCCGTGACTCGTATCTTCGCAACAGCCGGAGAATCAAAATTCAGGCAACTTGAGCAGAACTACCTGAAGAAATGTTGTGAGATGCCTGGTGATTTTGTGATGGCAACTGGCGGAGGGACGCCATGTTTTCTTAACAACATAGAGTTAATTAATCAAAACGGCTTTAGCATTTTTCTGGATACATCCGTTGATACCATTGCGGACAGAATGCTAAAAACTGAAATAGCCAAACGACCTCTTTTCGCTGGGGAAACCAAGGAGACGATCTCACCTCGGATTCAGCAGATGCGCACGCAGCGAATTAGTTATTACAGCCAGGCCAAAGTAACATTGGCAGATAGCGATCAGTTGCCTCAACACGTTGCTGAAGTAATACTAAGATCAGAAGGGTAGCCCCACGGTAAACATAATGTTGGTACTCCGAGGCTTATAAGTGACCAATGGACTATTTGGCGAATTGACAGAGTAGGGACGATAGGATCTTTCACTACAAGTATGAACAACCGCCAGGTCGATGTAGGCTTTGCTCACTCTGTAGCCTGCACCTATTGTGATTCTCTGTATTGATTCGGTTACATCGTTCTGATCGGTTTTGAATGGCGAAGGCATATAAGCATATCCCGCTCGCGCTCTGAGGTTCTGATATCGAAATTCAAATCCACCCCGAATATTGTAAACTGTTTTATAAAGATTTTGGATGTCTTCATTGTCCAAATCAAATGATACGCCTTGGGTAATGGGACTGTACTTGGCTTTTTCATAATTGATTCGCTCTACGTCTGCAGTTACAAATCCGATTTTGTTGAGGAACAACGTTGCGCCTGCATTGATTCGTCCTGGCGTGGTAAGAGTGTAGTCTGAGGCAATCACCTCGCTGGTGTATTGCTCCTGATTCAGAATTGTAGATGCGTCATATTGAAAATTGTCCCAGTTTGTTTGCATGAACGCAGTATAGGTATCGGATAGCTCGTACCTGGTAGGTGTAGTAGCTGAAATGGCAAACTGCACCATATTGATGGGCCTGAATGTGGCGCCCACTGTTGCATTAATTCCAGAGCCGTTGATTTCAAGATTCTCCTCCAGACGAAGGTCGAGCAGCGGTTCGTTTTCAAAAATTTCCGTATAAACTTTTTTGGATTTGTATTTTAACGTGGTGACACCTAGTCCGACCCCAAGAAAGAGTTTATCATTGAAATTTGTGCCGTAGGCAAAACTCCATTGATTTTGAGCTCCACGGTTTTCAATCTCCTCTACCTGAAACGGGATGCCCAACACATCAGTGAAATAGGCTGTTGGATCAGCATTTGGATCCCAAACGGTGCTGTCGCCAATTAAGTAATTTTCGTAGGCGAGGTGAGTGGGAGTGTTGGTTAGTGAACCATTAGCTCCGAATTGTGAAACGGTTGCTCCAGTTGCATCTTCCAGAAAGTAATCAATAATAGAATTGTTGGAGTTGGTTCCCTGATACTTGATATTTTGATTGAAGTCATTAATGCGGGAATACGAGATCGCGAACGTTCCATTCAAAAATCCTGACAGTTTATCATAGTCGTTGTGAAAAGTGAGGCTAAATGCAGGAATGTGTAGTGTAGACTTTGAGTCGTTGGTGGATTGACCCAGGTAATCGGCAGAAGTTTTGGAGAGACGAAATGCCGGGCTGAATGTAAATTCGGATCTGTTGTACATGCCCAGTCCGGCTGGATTTGATAAGGCGCTACTGAAATCGCCACCAAGCGCTACTTGCGATCCGCCTAGTCCCTGAATGCGCGCGCTGCCGCCAGGATTTGTGCGACTGAATAGCAATGCACTTTCTACAAAACTTTGCGCAAATGCCCCGCTAAAAGCAAGCATAAAGAATCCTGCAAGCCAAAGCCCTCTTCTCATCATCTCAACTAATAAAACTGGAATTAATTTCCCCTCCCTCTAGACCTTGATCCTGACGAACTTCCGGATGACCCACTGCGCGATCCACCTGAATTCATACTTCCACTGTTGAATGAACCACGAGACGGTGTTGAAAACCCAGAACTCTGACGGCCACCAGATGACGTGTTGCCCCAGTTGAAATCCGAACGCGAGTTGCTGTTTGAATTGCTGTTCGAATTATTCCAGTAACCGCGGGTTGTGCCTGACTCCTGGTTGCGTCTCCAGTTTCGCTCATAGTACTCTGGAGAAGTTCTGGTCCTTCCACTGCTGCTCACGCTACTTCGTGAACTTGTTACTGTCCCCGAGTTGGCTGGCCTGTTATAACCCGTGTAATTGTTATTGATGTTCGAGCTTCTTGACGAGCGTTTCGTGTAAGACACTCTTCTGCCGCCCACATCACCACCGTAGACGATCACCTGACTTGGGTAATAAGGATTCCAATAATTCGAACCCCATCCATTATACCCCCAGGGATTGTTGTAGTTGTTCCAAAAACTGCTGTAGCCGTATCCTAAACCAGAATAAAATCCGGGGCTAAATCCGCCCCATCCGTAACCCATAGACATGCTTAGTCCCGGACGGAAACCACCATATGGGTATCCCCATGATGAAGGATAGAAGCTGCCGTATGGGCTTCCAAAGCCACCTGTGTATCCATAATAGGGATTCGAAAAGGCAGAATTGCCATAATATGGATTGTAGTAAGTGCCCGCTCCACAGTTGCAATTCGATAAATTTTGATTGATTCCCTTCGGTTGATAATCCGCAGGGAAAAAGTCATTTTCAATTGTCGTTGCTGACCCTGTATTTACCTGTGCTGCATACTCAGGGTTTACATTTCTGGCTGAGTAGCTGTCTGTCGGATTGATCGAAGCATTTGCCTCGGATTTACTGCTGGTGACTTTTGCTATCGCCAGGTCGGCAGAGATTTTGCGCTCATTAATTTTTGCTCTGTCGGACGAATTGAAGTACATATCATCAATCTCCTGCGCCAGCGCAAATTGCCCCACAAATCCACTCAGGATGAATGCTGAAAAAAGGCTTATGTTCTTCATATTTCTCATCATTTTTCTCCCCTATAACCTATATAACGTGAAAATACCGTCAGGGATATATTGTAACAACAAGATTTGCCTGTAAAGGATTCCGCTCAAAAACGAGGCTAACATCCAGATTCTTTCTGCTAATCCTCAAATTCCTCATTTATATTTGCGGTCTTTAATCAAAGATACTAAAAAATAAGCTGGCGGAATGGGCAAGGAACTAACCTCGAGAAGTGAAGACTATTCTCAATGGTACATTGATCTGGTAAAAAAGGCAGACCTGGCGGAGAATTCTGATGTGCGCGGTTGTATGGTGATCAAGCCATATGGATATGCCATTTGGGAAAATATGCAGCAGGGCCTTGATAAGATGTTCAAAAATACCGGACATGTAAACGCCTATTTCCCGCTATTTATCCCAAAATCTTTTTTGGCTCGTGAGGCCAGTCACGTAGAAGGTTTTGCAAAGGAGTGTGCGATCGTGACCCACTACCGACTCAAAAATGCGGAGGATGGTTCGGGTGTTATAGTCGACCCCGAGGCTAAACTGGAAGAAGAGCTCATTGTGAGGCCAACTTCTGAAACTGTAATTTGGAATAGCTACAAGAGATGGATTCAGTCCTATCGCGACCTGCCTATTCTTATCAACCAGTGGGCGAATGTTGTACGCTGGGAGATGCGTACGCGACTTTTTTTACGTACCGCTGAATTCCTTTGGCAGGAAGGTCATACTGCTCATGCTACTGCAAAAGAAGCAGAGGAGGAGACTATCCAAATGCTAAATGTCTATGCCGACTTCGTGGAGAACTTCATGGCCCTACCGGTGGTAAAAGGGCGAAAGTCTGAGGGTGAGAAATTTCCTGGAGCGATTGATACGTATTGCATTGAAGCATTAATGCAAGATGGTAAGGCTTTACAAGCTGGTACGTCTCATTTCCTCGGTCAAAACTTTGCAAAGGCCTTTGATGTACAATTTGCCACCAAGGAGGGAAGTCTTGACTATGTGTGGGGAACATCATGGGGTGTAAGCACGCGGCTGATTGGCGGACTAATCATGGCGCATTCGGATGACGATGGGTTGATATTACCTCCAAAACTTGCGCCAATACATGTGGCAATAGTTCCGATTTTCAAAAGTGAGGAGGAGCTACAAAAAATCACCGAGAAGGTGAATGTGATCTCTGCAGAGCTGAGGAAAAATGGCTTTGCTGTGAAGTTCGACAATAGAGATACGCACAAGCCCGGATTTAAGTTTGCTGAATATGAGCTGAAAGGGGTGCCTGTTCGGCTAGCCATCGGTCCTCGCGACCTTGAAAATGGAACCATTGAAATTGCACGTAGAGATACCAAAGAGAAAAAGGTCGTTTCAATTGATGAGGTGACCACTTTGATACCCGGCCTTTTGGATGAGATTCAACAAAACATTTATAAAAAGGCGTTGAAATTCAGGGAAGAGAAAACCACACACGTGGACACTTTTGATCAATTCAAGAAGGTGCTTGACGAAAAAGGTGGTTTTGTGATGGCGCACTGGGATGGCACATCAGAAACTGAAGCTGCAATAAAAGAAGAAACGAAGGCTACAATCCGTTGTATTCCTTTGGATGCAAAGGAGGAAGCCGGAAAATGTGTGTATTCTGGAAAGCCGTCC
>DAORAG010000120.1:0-8037 GCA_035344095.1 Cyclobacteriaceae bacterium
CTTTTCTAATCTGTAAACAAATCCAGCCTTACTATGAATTTTAAGCCTAATTTCAAGACCAAGGAGGATATCAAAGCCGAACAACCAAAGTACGAACCGGTAACCAACTACATGGTAAATGTTACCGATTTGGTTACGTTTAAGCCAGACCAAACTATCCAAGAGGCCATTGACATCATCATTGATAAGAAGATTTCAGGCGCCCCTGTTCTGGATCAGAATGGTAAACTGGTGGGAATGCTATCGGAGAAGGACTGCTTGCGCATCATTGTTGACCAGGCTTATCATAATCTGCCAATTGAGTCAAAGAAAGTGGCTGACTACATGACAGCTGAAGTGAAAACAGTGTCACCGGAACACGATGTTGTTTCTGCTGCCAACTTGTTTTTGCACACCCCTATACGCAGAATGCCAGTAGTGGAAAATGGTGTATTAAAAGGCCAAATCAGCAGGAGAGATATCTTACGAGCCGCCAAGAACTTCAAAGTCACTACCTGGTAATTCCTGATTTGTCGTCTCGGTTACGTTTCAATAATTGCGTGTGAACCACATCCACGCTTGGTTCGTTCTTGTACCAAATAAAAACTGAAATATCATGAGGTGGTTTGACAATATTGTCATTTGCTGTTTTATAGTTCTTTTTCTGGGTTGTGCGGGTACCAAAAAGGAAAGCACAGACGGTGATGCAAAGACGGACGTCTACAAGGTTGAGCTAGAGCCGCCAGCAGGCCGAGCTATGGCTGCGTTCGCTGAGGGATGCTTTTGGTGTTCGGAACATATTTTTGAGGCCGTTGTTGGCGTAGACTCAGCTGTCTCCGGATACGCGGGAGGAATGACACCCAATCCGACTTATGAGCTTGTAAATACAGAAACAACCGGACATGCTGAAACGGTGCTTGTGTATTATGATCCTTCGGTGATAGATTACGAAGAGCTTACCAGAGTTTTCTTTACATCACACGATCCAACTACTCCTGATCAGCAAGGACCTGATCGAGGTAATTCGTATCGGTCCATCTTGTTTTATTCAACGCCATCGGAGCTCGATATCGCTGTAAAAATCAAAGAGGAATATAACGAATCGGGTATGTTCGCTGATCCGATTGTTACGGAAATCAAACCTTTGGATGCTTTTTATCGCGCTGAGCAATACCATCAGGATTACATCGAACACAATCCATACAGCCCTTATGTCATGGGCGTTTCTATACCCAGGTTCGAGAAATTCAAGAGGAATTACAAAGGGAAGTTGAAGTAACACTTAAGAAAATCCATAATCAAACAAAAAAGATATGTCAGAAATTTCTGTCTTATCTTACATGTTTTATTTTATATAATTCTGGATTCAAGCGTTTAAACAAAAAAAAACCGTCATTATAATCTAAAACCTTACATGCTTATGTAGGAACGGGTTTTTACTGCCTAAAATTAATCCTCACCAATTATTGGGCATCGGATAAAATTGTGGTGTAAATTGATTGTGAGGGACAATTTGCCATGGGAGAGAAAAGAAAACTTGTCGTTCGCACAAAGGACAATCCCAACGAGTCGAAACTTTTTCGCATGGTATTCGAATCTGCTCCCAATGCGATGCTGTTGGTTGATAGGGCGGGGAGTATTGAGATTGTAAATGCGCAGGCGGAGAAAGTTTTTGGCTACCACCGAGATGAGTTGATTGGCAAGTCCGTTGAAACGCTGATCCCCGATCGCCTGGGAAAAAAACATCTGGATTTTAAAAGTAAGTTTTTAGACCAACCGGTTGCCCGCCCTATGGGCGCAGGCAGAGATTTGTATGCCAAGAAGAAAAATGGTGTGGAGTTTCCTGTGGAAATAGGATTAAACCCAGTGGAGACGCCAGATGGAATTAAAGTATTGGCCGCCATTATCGACATCAGTGACAGGAAGAAAGCTGAGGAGAGGTTTAGGTTGGTGGTGGAATCTGCACCCAATGCGATGATTCTGGTGAATAAAGAGGGGACCATTACCCTTGTCAATAGCATGACGGAGAACTTATTTGGATACAGCAGATCGGAAGTCATTGGAATGAATGTTGAAATGCTTATTCCAATCAGATACAGACACGACCATGCTCAATTTCGTCACGCTTTTTTTGATAAACCTCAACACCGGGAGATGGGTGCAGGGCGTGACTTGTTTGCCCGGAGAAAAGATGGGAGTGAGTTTCCGGTTGAGATAGGACTTAATCCTATTGAGGCGCTTGAGGGGAGTCTCGTGCTCGCATCCATAATTGATATTACAGAGCGGAAGCTGCTTGAGGCCAATAGACTAAAAAGCGACTTCCTGGCCAACATGTCTCATGAACTGAGAACACCTCTCAATGCAATCCTCGGATTTTCCGAACTCTTGGTTGATAGGCGAGTGGGGCCATTGAATGAGAAGCAGCTTGAATACCTCAATGATATTCATTCTGGTGGTACACATTTACTTCAGTTAATCAACAATATTCTTGATTTGTCAAAAATAGAAGCGGGGAAGGTGGAGTTAAGCACTGAAAAATTTGATCTTATGGAAGTGGTGGAGGGAGTTGCAAGTGTTCTTAAACCGTTAGCTTCAAAAAGCGCCTTGACCATGACTCATCGGATAAAGGGCTCTATTCCACCGGCAAGACTTGACAAAAGTAAGTTTAGACAAATCCTATTCAATCTTATGTCGAATGCCATAAAATTCAATAAGGTCGGTGGCTTTGTAAAAGTGGAACTCGAAATGATAAACGAAGATCAGGTTTGTTTAGCGGTTGAGGATTCCGGAAAGGGTATTGCCAAAGTGGATCTTAAAAAGCTTTTTATACCCTTTGTACAATTGGATTCGGGAACCAATCGAGAGTATGAAGGCTCAGGTTTGGGGCTCGCGCTAACGAAAAATTTGGTTGAATTGCATCATGGCACGATTAACGTCAAGAGTGAATTGGGAAGAGGCAGTATTTTTACAGTTGTGCTACCGCTTCGGATTGAAAGTGAACACTTGAATCAGGATTAAGTGACAGCGGAACGAATTATGGTAGTGGATGACAACCTGGCCAATCTAAAATTGGCAAGCGATATCCTTGAGTTGGAAGGATACGAGGTATGCAGATGCCAGGACGCTGAAGCAGCGCTGCTCGCTTTGGGCCACTTTTATCCCAGTCTTATTCTCATGGACGTGGCATTACCTGGTATGGACGGAATTCAGCTCACAAGAAAACTAAAAGCTGATCCTAAAACAGAGAAGATCACTATCGTAGCATTAACGGCTTTTGCAATGAAGGATGACAAAGATCGGCTGTTGTCCGAAGGATTTGATGGATATATCACTAAGCCGATCGAAATGAAATCATTTTTGAAGCAGGTCCAATTTTATCTGAAGCCATGAACCACCAAACGCTGTTGTTGGCAGATGATCACCAGGCTTCCCTAAAGTTGCTGAAAGGTATCTTTGAGTCGGAGGGGTTCAATGTATTGACCGCAAATAACGGACAAGAGGCATATGAACAATTGCTTAGCCATTCGGTTGACGTTGTGATTACCGATGTGCTGATGCCCAATGTAGATGGTTATTATCTGTGCTATAAGATACGAACGCATCCTCAACTCAGACTAACTCCCATCATCATTTATACAGCAACATTCACTTCACATAGTGAGGAGAAAATGGCCAGAGACATCGGAGCAAACATGTTTATAAGAAAACCTGCTCCACTTGGCATCTTGATTGGCTCTGTAAGGGAAGTACTTCAACAGCCTGTCATGGAAACACAAATGGTTGCAGTGCCGGATGCTAAGATTGAAGTGATCCATCAATACAGTTCAAACCTTGTAAATAAACTGGAGCAGCGGAACATTGAGTTGGAGGATGCCCTCAGTTCCTTGCAAAGAACGGTTGCTCGCTTTGCTCAGGCACAGCAGATAGGTCACTTGGGACACTGGGACTACGACTTCAAAACCAAGAGATCAGTTTGGTCAGAGGAAATGTATACCATATTTGGCTTGAATGAGAAGTCAACGAAACCTTCTTTGGAACTGTTAATCAAAAGTATTTATCGAGAGGATAGGAAAATGATGAAGGATGTGATCAACCGATCCCTTGAGACCTTGAAGCCTTTTTCGGAAAAGCATAGGATCAAGCAGAGGGACGGCACACTCAAAACAATTCTTTCAGTTGGGCAGTTTGAATTTGGCGAGTCATTAAAACCTTTAAGGCTGTATGGTATCTCATTGGATATTACCGATCTCACGGACAAGGAGAAAAAATTGGAACTCGCGAGTCAGGAATTGGAAACATTTATTTATAAAGCCTATCACGACCTTCGGAGCCCGATAGTTACAGTACAGGGGTTGGTAAATGTTGCAAAACTGGACGTTACTGACCCGATCGCATTAAATTATTTCAAGTCAATTGGTTCCATTGCAGATAAGCAAAATTCAATGCTTCTTAAATTAATGAGGGTAATGAATATCAGAAGCCAGTTGCCTAACATCGTCTCATTTCAGCTGAATGATATTTTCGAGGAAGTGCTTAAAACACTGAGAGCGGCCGAAAATATAGACCAGGTAAAAATAATAATTCAAAATAATGTCACTACCAGTATAAAGTCAGATCGGGATATCGTGTTCGACATTGTCTATAACCTGATGGAAAACTCAGTGATTTATGGCGACTCAGGCAGACGTAGGCCCGTTGTGATATTGACCGCGGATAGAGAATCAGCCAACCGAATTATCATTGAGGTAAAGGACAATGGGACCGGCATTACTGAAGAGGTAAAAGACAACGTATTCAATATGTTCTTCAGAGGTACGCCAGTATCAAAAGGCACCGGATTAGGATTGTACCTGGTCAGGAATGCGGTGGATAAACTGGGAGGCTCAATCACTTTTGCAACACATGAAGGAGAGGGGACGACTTTCACCGTCTCCCTTCCCGTCAGCTGATCCCGTTATTTCCTATAATCCAATGCTGGCTTTCGATTGCCTAGCAATGCCTCGTATTTGAAGCCCGCACCTCTTCGGTCGTTAAATTCTTTGGTTGCGGCTTCTATAAGTTTCGGATCATTCATCAGATCAACAGCAGTCAACGCCAATGTCTTGGCTGCAACCATCATTCCTTTATAACCAATTGGTGTTCCGCCTGACGCAACTGCCTGCCAACTATGTGCTGGTGTGCCCGGCACCCAGGTGGCAGCGCGCATAGCCGCTAGTGGAACATTCCAACTTACATCACCCGTGTCAGCCGAAGCTTTTCCATCCTCAGCTTTCATTGGTTCCACGATGCCTGCTTCAGCAATAGGAGGTGGGCTTCCAGCAAGGGTCTTTTGTATTTTCTCGGCAAAGGCTTTGTCTTCTTCTGTGTAAGTCACGCCACCTACCTTCATAAGGTTTGCATGCATTGCCTTTTGAAGGGTCTCGTTTGGCAATCTGTCGTATGTTCCGCCAATGATCTCATACTCCATTTTTGTTTCCGTACCGATCGCAGCACCTTCAGCGCACTTTACAACGCGGTTCCACATTGAGCGTACTTCCTCTCTGTTTTGATGACGGATAACGTAATAAACTTCTGCGTTATTCGGAACGATGTTAGGAGCGTCTCCGCCTTTTGTAATTACATAGTGAATCCGACTTCCTTCGATGGTGTGCTCCCTCATCATATTCACCATATCGTTCATAGCCTCTACTCCATCAAGGGCTGATCTGCCTTGTTCAGGAGCAGCCGCGGCATGCGAAGAGGTACCATTAAATCTGAACTTGCCTGAAATGGTTGCCAGGTTGGTGCTTGGGTTTGCAGCATTGGCATCGCCAGCGTGCCAGCTTACGATAGCATCCACATCGTTGAACAATCCCTCCCTTACCATATACACTTTCCCTGATCCACCTTCTTCAGCGGGAGTTCCATAGAAACGAATCGTTCCGCTTTTTTTAGCTGAGGCAAGCCACTCCTTTACCGCAATTGCTGCCGCCATCGAACCTGTGCCAAACAAATGATGACCACAGGCCTGACCTGGAGCACCTGCAACACGCGGTTTTCTTTCAGGTAAAGCCTCCTGAGACATTCCAGGCAAAGCATCGAACTCACCGAGAATACCGATTACCGGTTTGCCAGAACCATAACTCGCAACAAAGGCAGTAGGTATGCCTGCGACACCTTTTTCTATTTTGAATCCCGCTTTCTGTAGCTCACTTTGAAGCAAGGCAGAACTGTTTTCTTCCAGGTATCCCAGTTCCGGATTTTCCCACAACTGACGGGCCACGTTGGTGTAATTGTCAGCTTTGGCATCCAATGACTTGATGATGGCATCCTTTTCTTTTTGAGCAAAAACAGTTAGCGGAGTGATTGTGACAATAGCTAAGAGCAGTTTGTAAAGTTTCATTTCCACGCGTATTGAGTTTAAAAATTATTTTGTTTCAGTACAGTTATTTTGCTTTCCTGATATCGAGAGGAGGAGGTATATCGCCAACCAGAGATTCATATTTGAAGTTTGGTCCTCGTTTTTGATCGAACTCTTTCCTGGAAGCCTCTAACAACTTCGGATCCGTAAACAGATCGATGGCCGTCATCGTCAACGTCTTGGCGGCTACCAGCATTCCTTTGAACCCAATGGTCGAACCAGTACAAGAGACAGCCTGCCAGCTGTGACCTGGTGTCCCTGGTACGTAGGTAGCTGCAGTCATGCTTGCCGTAGGCACTACCCAACTTACATCCCCCGTGTCCGCAGATGCGTTAGTGTGGTTGTACTTGAAAGGTTGGATTTGATTGGCACTTTCCAGCGGAACGCTTCTGTCTCCAAATGTTTTGCTTAGTTTCTCAGCAAATGCTCTCTCTTCAGGAGTATAACTTACTCCGCCAACTTTCTCAAGGTTCTTATGCATGGCCATCGATAGCGCTTCAATAGGCAGGCGATCGAAGGTACCACCTTCTACCTGCACGTCAACGGTGGTCTCGGTGCCATGGGCCGCGCCCTGCGCACACTTTACAATGCGATCCCAAATTCTTCTTACCTCTTCGCGATCGCGATGACGAACCAGATACTCCACTTCAGCATAGGCCGGAACCACGTTTGCAGCTTCACCACCTTTCCTGATCACATAATGTATGCGGGTGGGTTCAGTGGTATGCTCGCGCATCATATTTACCATACTGTTCATCGCCTCGACACCGTCAAGTGCGGAGCGACCCCGTTCCGGTGCAGCAGCTGCATGAGATGCAACACCTTTGAATTTAAACACGCCTGCTTTGGTAGCGAGATTAGTATTCGGCCCCGCATTGTTTCTGTCACCGGCATGCCATGTAATCACAGCGTCAACATCGTTGAACAGACCTTCGCGCACCATAAATACTTTTGCATCACCGGCTTCCTCAGCAGGTGTACCAAAGAACTTGACTGTACCTGATCTCTTGTTCTTTGCCAGCCATTCTTTTGTTTCGATGGCCGCGGCCAGAGAACCCGTGCCGAACAAATTGTGACCACATCCATGTCCTGGCGCGCCTTCAACTTTGATCTTTCTTTCTGGATAAAATGCTTCTTGCGACAAGCCTGGCAGGGCATCAAATTCTCCCAGCACACCTATCACAGGTTTGCCAGAACCATACGTTGCTACAAATGCAGTGGGTATGCCGGCAACTCCTTTCTCAACTTTGAAGCCTGCCTTCTCTAATTCGCTGGCAAGCAACGCAGCGCTCTTGTCTTCCAGGTACCCTGGTTCAGCAAACTCCCAGATTTGTTTGGCAACACTTGCGTAGTGATCATATTTTGAGTCCAAAGATTTTATCACGGCATCCTTGTCCTTCTGACAATAGGCGGCAAGTGGTATGGCCGCTAGTGCAATGAGTACGAGTCGATATTTGAGCATAGAATTCAGGTTTAGGTCAATGAATGTATTTAAAATGGCTATGAACGGAAAGAGTTCTTATAAGATCGGCTGAACACTCCACTTCAAAGGGACGCTTTGAACGTTTTGCAAAACCCCTCACCGTTCGGGATGGTTTCTTTTCAGCTAAAAATCTAATGTTGTTTTGTTGTTTATCCATTCTATATGAAAGTAGCGA
>DAORAG010000121.1:0-8020 GCA_035344095.1 Cyclobacteriaceae bacterium
AAGCCGATAGAACAAAGAGAGTACTTGATCAACGGAGAGACTAGAACGTGGGAAGGTAAGTTGAACCCCGTCCTAAGTCCGGTCTTTATAAAAAATGATAATAAGTTAACTCAGGCTGTAATCGGAAGTACACCTCTCCTTACCGAGAAGGAAGCTTTGCAGGCACTCAACGCAGCTGTAGCAGCCTACGACCAAGGCCATGGTCATTGGCCAACGTTGGGCGTTGAGGGCAGGATTGCCCACGTTGAAAAGTTTTTGGCTGAAATGCGCAAACAGCGCGATGAGGTAGTAAAGCTACTGATGTGGGAAATTGGTAAACCACTAAAGGATTCACAAAAGGAGTTTGATCGGACGTGTGACTATATAGAGGATACTATAAAATCCCTGAAAGAACTTGATCGCAATTCAGCGAAGTTGGTCGAAGAGCAGGGTTTCATGGCGCAGATAAGAAGAGTACCGCTCGGTGTTGCGCTTTGTATGGGGCCGTTTAATTATCCGCTCAACGAGACTTTCTCTACGTTGATACCTGCACTCATCATGGGCAACACGGTTGTTTTTAAGCCAGCCAAATATGGTGTTCTTTTGATTCGCCCCCTGCTGGATGCATTCAGACAAAGTTTTCCGCCTGGAGTTATTAATGTTATTTACGGCCGAGGTCGCGAGACGGTGGGCGCGTTAATGGAAACTGGAAAGATTGATGTGTTTGCTTTCATAGGCACCAACAAGGGAGCCAATGACCTCAAGAAACTCCATCCGAAGCTTCATAGGTTAAAAGCAATTTTGGGTCTTGATGCTAAGAATCCCGCAATCGTGCTACCCGATGCTGACCTGGACAACGCGGTGAAAGAGTGTGTTGCAGGCTCGCTTTCATTCAACGGCCAGCGTTGTACTGCTCTAAAAATTCTCCTTGTCCACAAGTCTGTGGTGGAGAAATTTATTTCAATGTTCAAGACGGAACTGACGAAGTTAAAATCTGGTATGCCGTGGACCGATGGTGTGAGCCTAACGCCACTACCAGAACCCGGCAAAGTCGATTACCTGAGAGAGCTGGTTGACGATGCTAAAAAACATGGCGCAGCGATTCTCAACGAAAATGGAGGAGAATACCTTGAGTCGTTTTTTTATCCCACCATGCTTTATCCCGTCAATGATAAGATGCGAGTGTATTACGAGGAGCAATTCGGGCCGGTCATCCCGATCATGGCTTTTGATGATATCCAGGAAGCCATTGACTATGTCGTCAACTCGAACTTCGGACAACAGGTGAGTATCTTTGGTAGTGAGTCGAAGGAACTTGCAAAACTAATGGATGCATTTTGCAATCAAGTGGGCCGCATTAATGTGAACGCGCAATGTCAGCGGGGCCCGGACACCTTTCCATTCAACGGAAGGAAAGATTCAGCTGAGGGGACTTTATCGGTCGCGGATGCGCTTCGGGTATTCTCTATTCGCACGTTGGTGGCCACCAAGGGAACCGATTCAAACAAACAGATTATTACATCAATTATTCGCAATCGCGAGTCAGCGTTTTTGAGTACGGATTATATAGTATAGTAAAAATGCATCTGGCAATCCGAGTAACTGGAAAGGTCCAAGGAGTATTTTATAGAGCTTCAACGAGAGACAAAGCCCGTTCTCTGGGTCTTTGCGGCTTTGTAAAAAATGAGAACGATGGCAGTGTTTATATCGAAGCGGAGGGCGACAAGGAAAAGCTCGATCAATTTGTAAACTGGTGCAAACAAGGTCCTCCGAACGCGAGGGTCGACAAAGTAGAGGTGGCAGAGCGGGAAATCAAGAATTTCACTCAATTCGAGATAAAAAGGGACTTTTTCTAAAAATTATTACTGAACGTAGGGGTAAGCGATAAAGTGATTGTCTTGAAGGCGTAAAAGCAATAACAAGACAGAATCATGAAAAATTTAGCAGTTTTCGCCCTTTTCCTAACCTTCTCTTTAAGTGTGTTCGCCCAGGATGTAGAAGACTGGGATACCAATCGCATCCATACGTTATTCAACAGTAATCCCGTTCGGTCTTCGGGCGGTTACGGAGCGATCACCAATAAGTTTACCTCCATCAATGGCCAGTATGCCAACCTTGTAGAAATGTACGGTGGTTGGTTTATCAATCATCGATTCATGCTCGGACTAAGTGGTGCAGCGGTAACTAACGACCTGCCGGTGCCCGCTGAGTATGCAGCCGTGCCCGGAGAAAATCTTAGTTACATGTATGGGCAATTTGGTTTGAAAACCGAATATGTACTTGGATCAAACAGGACATTCCACGTAGTATTTGATCTAATGACAGGTGCAGGCTTCACCACCCAATACGACAGGTACTACTACCGAGAGTACAACGGTGGCCATCGCAATATGCCTTACAATGATGATTGGTTCTTCGTTGCCGAGCCAGGTGTGCAATTGGAAGTGAACGTGTTCAAATGGATGAGATTCGCTCCCGGTTACTCGTACCGAGCAGTGTATGGAAGCAACGCGGATGGGTTGAGTGACAGCAAATTGAGCGGCAACAACTTTAACCTCACCTTAAAATTTGGTAAGTTCTAAGTAGCGGCCAAGTTCTTGGTTGTCGGCATGGAGATAGAATTTATCAAACTCCATGTAATAACCTTCAGGGTCAAATCCGACAAACGCACGGTACTTTGTCTCCGGCCCGGCACTAACTTCCTGAGAGCGTAACTCGAATGAGTTATGCTCTTTTGCATATTGAAACCATCCATCGATGTCGTCAATCAAAAATGAGACATTGACAGCTTTTGTGTCCGTAAACGAATGCATGCCTCTTCGCTCATCCACAAGTCCGACATATCCTGTTTTCGAGGCGCGATAAATTTTTGCCCAACCCTGATCGACCACCTGTTCCAGACCGAGTTTTTCCTCGTAGAACTGTTGCATGCCAACCATATCCTTGTAATAAAGCCAGGTAATAGTTGCCTTAAATCCAAGACCGGCAGGCACAGTGGACGATTGTGCGGTGACGAGTGGGCTTTGGTTCAGTAGTGGAATAAATTTCTCATTCTCCCTATGGTTTTTGAAAAGTTCGAATTCCAATAAGTAACCTTCCGGATCAACTACTACGAAGCCATCATGCGGGCCGCCATTCCTCGGTTTGTAATCGTATTTGATCTTGACGTTTTGACCCTTAAGGTAATCGTACCATTCCTGAAGCTGTTCTGTCAACAATGCAACCGCCACCGTCTTGGGTTCGTCTGCTGTATGCATGCCTTTGGTGGCATCTACCAGTATGAGATAGGAGTCACTCGTAAGTCTTAGAATTTTTGCCATTTGATAATCGGCCAATAATTCAAAACCCAGTGTTGAAGTGTAAAATTGAGTTGCCTTATTAAGGTCTTTATAATATAGGAACAGATTAGTGGCATCAATTCCAAAATCTTTCATGGTCCGAAATGAAGTATTTTGGCTCAACAGCTTGTTAATTTTCTGTGTGGGATAGCTGAGTAGTCTTCCGAATTTTCTCGCAATCGCTTCTCGGGCCTTATCATTGTATTGCCCGGAGGCCTCCAGCTCAGCTTTCTCTTTTTTTAATTGAAGATATTGATCTTTCGCACTTCCATTGTAGATAATTAAAACCTCTTTATTCAGCGCTACATCCGCTGGGAACAAGTCGGTCACAATCAGGTCGGATTCCCTGTAAAGCTCAACGTTGTTTTGCTTTGCAATTTTTTCCGCCTCTGGAAAGAAGGAATCCATTTCCTCCTTTGACATCACTGAACTCAGCGCTAGTTGCTTTACTCCCGCATCCACCATTTCGCCAAAGGCGCCTATGGCACCAAGTCGGTAGTGTTGTTCATTGATAGTGTTATTGTTAGAACTACATGCGGTTAGTAATATCAGCAGGATATGCCAAGGCCTCATACCTAATTAAGAATATTGATGATGTGTGTATACTTCACTGTAAAACTTCTGTTGAGGACAGAGCTCTTTTCCCAAATTTCATTGTACACCACAAACAATCCAGTGTTGGCCTGTTCCAATAAGTTGAACCTGATATTGGCGGAAAAGATATCGGCAGCGCTGTTATACTGCAAGAAGCTTTGAAGGATTACCCGTGGTTTGAAAGCATACGATAGTCGTGCGCCAAATACATCGGTGGCAAAATTGCGATCAGTGCCTTCTATAATCAAGTGGAGATCGTTATGATTGAATGTATATTCAGAGTTAAAGCGGTCCCCTAATCTGAATCCAATCGTGCCGCTGTGTGCTGAACGTGAGCCTGAGAAATATCCACCCATGACGTGACGAGTGTTAAAGTAGATGTTCTTGCTTGGGTTAGTGATTACTACAATCTGGGCTTCGCTGTTTTTATAAGTTCCGGCTGCATGGGTAACCCCTAAGCCTGCAATATTAAAGTCAGCGAGGGAACCCTCTGTAGTAAAGTTTACACCTGTATGAATTTCAAAGCCTTGTCGCCATACCCAATGGTTGTCTATATGTAAGAAGCCAGTTTCCTGGAAGTCCTGGAAATTCCAAAATCCGCGATACGAAACATGCGGGCGGATTTCCATCAGGCTACCAAACCGTCCATTCATCCTAACTTGTTTCAATACGAGGAACTCAGGCTTGCGAAACGCTTTTCTAAATAGAAACCCCGCCTGTGGGTCAAAATTCTCATCGACTTGCGTGTAAGCCAGGTTCATATCCAGACCATTCCACTGGTATTGACCTTGCACCTTAAAAGAATTGCCTTCCGATGTGGCGACAGGAGAGTTGGAGTGAGCAAAAAATCCAGAGAGTTGCGCTTTCTTGCCAATGCCCCATTTTCCATCCATGGCAAAAACTCGATTGTAGTCACTGGTGATATCACCTCTTCCCTCGCGACTTACAAATGTTCCTCCAATAGTAGAACGCTGGCCTACTTGTTGGTTCAGTCTGGCTACGTTGAAACTATTCTGCTGAACGACTGTGGTATCTGTTGCTGTTGTAAAAGTGGCGTCATCGGTAAACATGGATAATACACCGATGTTGGTTTTGTTTACACGACCCGACACCCTCGCGCCACCAAGTATAGGTACAATTTGGCCCGAGTTGGCAATACCAATTCTACGACTAAAGAAAAGATCAACTTCTCCCGGACTTCCCACGGTGAAGAAGCCAGCATTCTCGAGGAAGAAGGGACGTTTCTCTGGGAAGAAAAGATTAAATCGATCCAGGTTAATTTGTTGTTGGTCCACTTCCACTTGTGCAAAGTCAGTGTTGTAGGTAAGATCAAGTGTTAGAGAAGGAGTGATGCTGTATTTCACATCCGCGCCAGCGTCAATACGGTTTTTCGCTTTGCTTGGGTCGACATTAAAATCGCGGTTAATGTTATCAAGCACGTATGGAATCAACTTCAAGTTGCCTGGATTTCGAAGGTTCAACCCCTTGAGTTCACCTGCCAATGAAAGACGTTTGATGTCAAACTGAATGGGAAGTGGTGCCCAGTAGGCTACTTCGTTTGTTTTGCGAATATTTCGTTGAATGTTCAGACCCCAGGTTCTGTCACTACCCGATGCAAATCGTATTGTGCGAAGAGGTATTGCAAATTCCGCACTCCAACCATAGTCGCCCGTTTTAGCTTTCACCTCCCACGAGGCATCCCAATTAAGATTGAAACCACCAATGGTACCTCCCTGCTGACGATTGTTGTTTTGATTGCCCTGTCCTTCGTTGTCCACTTGCCCGTCATATTCAATGCCTAAAGAATTTGTGCCAAACACAAAACCATTTTGCTTATCGTGATAAGTATCAATGATGAAAAGAAAACTGTCCGTTCCGTCCAGTGATGCATCCCTTCTGGCATCAGAAACCACCAGCTTGTCGGGTTGCGAGTCATAACAAACCACCGCCACATACAGCATAGTTTCGGTATAACCAATTCTGATATCTGTTTTTTCCGATGCCGGTTGTCCGGCATAAGGTCGTATTTGCTTAAGCCCATCAAACGCGGGCACGTCCTTCCAAAAGTCATCGTTGATGATTTCACCATCAATTACCGGATCACCATTTAATTGGATGGCGTTGGCAACCGGTCGTTCGTTTACATCGGGCATGGTTCCGTTGGATTGCGCACGCGCAGTAAGCGCAAAAAATGCACACGTCACCAGTAAAGCAGATCGAAAAAAGGTCATAACGGGTTTAAGGTATTAAAGGCGGGCCGAATATAATATTTATCAATTCTTTGCAATGGGCCTTTTATACACGTGGTCGCAGTTATAGATATGCCTCCTTATCCGGGGAGGATTCATTTGATATCGCGATATTGTATTTGAAATTAACTCCAGTTTGAATTCCGGCCACCAGTCACAATTTGAAAAACTGTTTCGTGAGCTTTTTGCTCCGCTTTGCGGATTTTCGATGAAGTACGTCCATGACCTTGACGAGGCTAAGAATCTGGTTCACGAGGCCTTCATAGCCCTTTGGGAGAAATACGAGACCCTGCCCATGGATACCAACTTTCGCAGTTATTTGTATACCGCAGTCAGGAACAAAAGTCTTAATTACTTGAGGGACCGAAAACTCCATCTTTCAGTATCTGCTGTGGAGAATCATGCAACTGATACCGCGAGTGGGAAGCTTATGTCTGATGAACTCGAAAGAGAGATTGCCCTTGCAATCAATTCCCTCCCTGAGCGGTGTAGGGTAATTTTCGAGATGAGTCGGTTTGAAGAGCTGAAGTATGCGGAGATCGCTGACAAGTTGGGGATTTCAATAAAGACGGTGGAGGCACAAATGAGTAAGGCATTAAGTATCTTGAGAAAACACCTGGCTGACTTTCTTTCGTTACTTTTTTTTCTATTAATGCCGTAAGGGTATTTGAACAATTAAGTGTTATCTAAAATGAGATAGACAACAGTGAATGAAAAAGAGCCAAATAGCGAAATCGAAAACCTGATCACTAAATCTCTGACTGGAGAAATTACAGGTTCAGAGCAGATTGAATTAGAAAAATGGATTTCTGAAGATACTTCGAACGCGAAGTTTTTTCAGCAAATGAAGAAATCGTACGACCTCACGGGGCAGATATCAAGAGGCGAAGAAAATCTGGACATAGATATTAATGCAGAATGGAGCCAGTTCAAAAACCGGGTAGCGAACAGGACCCTAGGTAGCTCAAAGTCTGGATCATTAAACGCGGTATGGAAAATAGCGGCAGCTGTGTTGTTGACTGTTGCGTCAGGACTAATCATTAATTATTTCGTTCAGCAAAATCAAGAGGTTGAATTCAAAGCTGAAGCAGTTCCTATTGTGGTGTCACTTCCGGACGGATCGCAGGTGTCACTCAACAGAAACTCATCACTAAGCTACTCCAGATCTTTTGGTGATGAGGAACGAAAAGTTTTATTGGTAGGTGAGGCTTTTTTTGAGGTGACACCAAACAGACAAAAGCCATTTATTGTCTCAGCAAGTGGAGCGCAGGTCCGCGTACTGGGGACATCTTTCAATGTGAAGGGTCAAGTGAGTGGAGTCGAGGTGGTCGTTGAAACAGGATCGGTAAGGTTGAGCACTGGGAATAACGCTAATTCTGTTGATCTTGCTCCTGGAGAGAGAGGGCTATACCATAGTGAGGGCGGGGCAGTAGAAAAACAAGCCAACGAGGATGTCAACTACCTCGCGTGGAAAACCAAAAGAATTGTTTTTCAAGATGCGGATTTACAGGAGGTGGCAGATATGATCGAAGCGGTTTATGGGGTTGATGTCCAGATTAACACAGTAGTGTCATCGGAATGTGCGGTGACGGTTGTGTTTGATAATCAGCCATTGGATGCCGTTTTGGCCGTATTGGAGTCTACGTTAAATCTTACCTACAAAAGGGAGAAAAACAGGATCGAGATTGTAAAGGCCGGATGCTGATCGATTTCAGCCATTTGCATTGGCGGCAGATTTTTTTCTGCTGTGTTTTGGTGATGCTGGGGGCTCGCAATGGGTACGCTCAGCAGGAACGTCTTTCTCAGTCAATATCAATTGCATTTGATGTGGTTGCCCTTGAGGAGGTGATTCATACTCTT
>DAORAG010000122.1:0-8012 GCA_035344095.1 Cyclobacteriaceae bacterium
ATATCACAAACCTGTACAGGAGGTACAGGAAGTACAATGTTTGCTCCATTGGTCACATCAACTGTCAACTGCGCTGCTGGTGTTTCACCGCAAGCATAAACGGCAGTTACGAAAAAGTCTGTCGTGCCTACAACTGTCATGTCTAGTTCGGTGCCAGCTGGCGTGTAATTAGTTCCCGTAAACACGAGATTGGTCAGGCCTGCATTGGTGTACCAATTAAAATCGATAGCGCCAGCGCTTGAGGCTGTCAGTGTTGGGGCGGATGAGTTAACACACAGGGAAACAGGCGAAACAGTTGGAGCCGGAGTTGCGGAATAATTAAAGTTAACTCTCGCAAACCCTCCCCGATCGAAGAACTCCAGCACTAGGTTGTGGGTACCAGCTGTGAGGCACACTGGAGATGATGTATAGTTTGTAAACGAGTGCGTGTTGAAGGCTCCAGCAGGCAACACACTGACGCCATCCACCAACAGTCTCACGCCATCATCCGATCCCACAGCGAATGTATAAATTCCTGCTGCAAATGTTTTTGTCATTCTCATTCGAATACTGAAGTCGTTCAGGTATGACCCACATATGTTTGGTCCGCTGACAGGGATTGTGTTTGAGAAGTTCAGATCGAATGCATCTGTGGTAACATCATAACTTGAGAACGCACTGAATCCCGGTACTTCGGCTTCCGCAAAGAACCCACGGTACTTCGAGATATTGAAGTTGACATTGCTGGCAGGTGGAGCGGGACTTCCGCTGTCATCATATACATAGCCAATCCATGTCTCCGATCCAAAGGTTGATGGGTTACCTGCGATGGGGGCAACATTGACTGTTGCTGACCCACTTACGGAACCGGCACCACATGTTGCATCTGTAACTGATACAAGAGTGTATGTCGTAGAAAGAATTGGGCTAACCATTTCCGTATGAGGATTGCTGCCTGTTGTACGATTGAAATTTGATGAACCATCCGTGTAAGTGAAATCCCATGTCGGGCCAGGGCCAACAAACGAAAATGTGATCCCGGCACTTTGCCCAACGCAAGAAGTTGGTGAACCTGAGATGGTTGCGCTCACAGGAGGCGGAGGAATAACGTTAATGGTAGCCTGAGCGGAACAGAGGTTCGCGTCCAATACAGTAACTGTCACGAGACCTGCGCCCGCATTGGTGAAATCAAAGGTTGATGCGCCTGGCGTTTCCGTGCCACCCGTTGTATTGACATCCACATTAAAAGAATATGGGCCGGTTCCCCCAGCTGCTGTGAACGTTCCTGAGCCGGTCAAATCGGTTGCGCAGGTTAAATTGACATCCGGAGTAACCGACAAAGTCAACAAAGGTGGTTGAGTCACATTTATTGTTGCCTGGGTCGTACACAGATTTGCGTCAGTAACCGTTACCATTACCAATCCTATTCCAGCGTTCGAGAAATCAAGAGTAGTTGCTCCAATAGTCTCTGTTGCACCGGTAGTATTTGCATCTACTGTAAAGCTGTATGGAGCTGTTCCTCCAGACGCAGTAAAGGTTCCAGTGCCATCAGTATCACCATTACAATCCAATAAAATGTCAGGCGTAGGTGTGAGAACCAGCGCAGGGGGCTGAGTTACATTTATCGTGTGTTGGGTAGTACAAAGATTTGCATCTCTTACTGTGACAACGACCGAACCAACTCCTGCATTGTTCACCACAACAGTGGTAGCATTAGTCACTGGTGTGCCGCCCGTGGTATTGGAATCTACCGTAAACGTATAGCCAGGGGTTCCGCCTCCGGCTGTAAATGTGACCGTAGCATCTGATGCACCATTACAGCTTGTTGAAACATCTGCACCTGTTAGGGTAAGTGCAGGCGGCTCGGTCACGTTGATAGTGGCTTGTGCTGTGCACATATTCGCATCCGTCACAGTCACCGTTATTAACCCAACGCCAGCATTTGTCAAACCAAAGGTAGTGGCCGCTGGTGTCTCCGTTCCGCCAGTCGTGTTGCTATCAACTGTAAATGTATATGCCCCTGTTCCTCCCGAGGCAGTAAATGTTCCTGCTCCATTCGTATCTCCATTACATGACAATAGTATGTCTCCCGTTGTTGATAATACCAGCAGTGGTGGCTGGTTTACATTGATGGTAGCTTGAGCTTCACACAAATTCGCGTCCCTGACAGTAACCGTGATCAATCCAGCTCCTGCGTTGGAAAAATCAAATGTAGTTGCTCCAGGTGTATTTGTACTTCCTGTTGTGTTGTTGTCCACCACAAAGGTATAAGGGGCGGTCCCTCCTGAAGCTGTAAAGGTTCCGGTGCCATCAGTATCACCATTACAATCCAATAAAAAGTTAGGTGTAGGTGTAAGAACCAGCGCAGGGGGTTCAGTGATGTTAATCGTATGTTGTACGGTACAACCAGCGTTGTCTTCAACTGTTACGGTGATAAGCCCCACGTCTGCATTGGTAAAATCAAGCGTGGTTGCTGTAGCCGCTGTAGTTGCTCCCGCAGTATTCGCATCAACTGTAAATGTATACCCCGGTGTACCTCCAGCAGCCACAAATGAACCAGTACCGTCCGCGACACCATTACAACCCAATAGAATGTCTGCCCCAGTAAGTGTAAGTTCTGGCGGTTCAGTGATTTGAATATTTGTCAGTGTCTTGTTACGACACGTAAGGCCTCCACCTGTAGATCGAACATTGATTCGATATTCGCTTCCCGGGTCAACAGCATCGTTAGCAGGTATGCCAAATGCTTCAGCACCCGGCAAATTCAAAGATCCATTACCAGGGGTGAATGTAATCGTGGTGAAAGCAACATCGTCATGAAATGCAAGCTGGGTAAGTCCACCGCCACTGTCCTGAAAGAACAATTCAATATCAAATGGAGGCTGAGCATTTGGCATAGTTCCCGCTGTGATAGTCAGTTGAATCTGACCATTGTTACCACCGAAACAACTGGCGGCCTGAGTATTTGCCGCTATAGATAAACACCCTGGCTGCGCCTGCAACTCCTGCGTAGTTCCCAGAAGGAAGGTGATAAATCCTATCAGATATGCTAATCTCCTCATGCTCATCGGAGATTGGCGAATTCAAGATCAACTACTTTTCGTCTGCACAGAAATCTCTCTTCGTCACTAAATGATAAAACGATCCTGTAGATCGCATCTCCGCTCAAATCAAGGTTTGAAAATTGGTGGCGCGAGCTTCTGCCAAATGACTCAACCGCCCGCTCTGATGTACCGTCAATTTTGATCAACTGGCCAGTATACTCACTGCCCGACCCTACCGACAGCCTGAACGAACCTTTCTGATCCTGTTTGTCAACCTTTAGATCAGATACCTTGATTTGCTGGCTGCATTGCGCGCTGGCAGTATGGTATGAAAGGTTGGCAAAAAAAAGTAATGCAATGATTATTAAAGCACTATAGGATTTCATCTCAAGAAATAATTCAAAAAATTACGTAATTATAAATAACCTTCAAAAAAGTATAGTAACCCTATATAAAGTGTGCAAAGATGGCCAATTCAATGTTTAGGGCTTCACTAAAAATTAATATTACCCCATCCAAGTAATATTTACGGTAAAAAATGTCCCTTTTTGGCCCAAATAAGTATAAAAAGGGATTGTCCTTCCAAATAATAGCCTAGTATTTCCGCCTGATAATCTCGCTCATTATAAACGCCTTTTTAAACCCCTGAGGGTCCTTCAACTCCTTTAGAAATCCCAAAGAAGGCCGTTTTTTCTTAGGCGTATTGTACTCCTTAAAATGATCAAACCGCACCACCTCACCCACAGGAGCAACTTCCTCGAGTGAGGGCCTATTAAAAGCTTGCTTCTTGGCTGCCTCATAGGTCTTAAATACTTCGTCATCTCGTGAAGCATCATAGTCGACATCCTCTAAATCTTCCTCCTCATCCTTTATATCATCATCGTAATCGACAAAGTCATATTGCTTTTGGGGTGCTGGAGCCGGTGCAGGCTTGGCTAACGTCTTTTGTCCTTGTATTTCACGAAGCAGATCCTCAAATGTCACTGCCTTTGGCTGCCTCGATGTAGACTGAGGAAGTGGGGGTTCAGGATAATTGTCTGGAGGTGACTCCTGCCCTGGCTTCTTTTTGTTAGCCCTGGCAATCAATGTGATAACGATCACGATAATCCAAATCCAAAACTGAATATCCATTGTGTCAAAGGTATCGAATTATCACCAAATTCAACGCTTTTGACTGTGCCTAACATATGGAAAAATTGTGGATGAATTTAAAGAGGGCGGATTTCTGAAATGCTAAATCAAGGTTATCTTTGCCCTCTTTCTTAGAAGACAACCACTATTCAACGAACGTATTCATGCAGTTAGCGAAGCTGGAGATCAAGGGCTTTAAGAGTTTTGCCGATAAAGTAGTAATTAATTTTGACGAAGGTATCACCGGTATAGTTGGACCAAATGGCTGCGGTAAGTCAAACGTGGTTGACTCTATACGTTGGGTGCTTGGCGAACAAAAGACAAGCGCTCTTCGAAGTGAAAAGATGGAGAACATCATCTTTAATGGGACTAATCAACGGTCTGCATTGCAGATGGCGGAGGTTTCGCTTACCATCAACAACACGAAAAACATCCTTCCAACTGAGTATTCACAGGTTACCATCACCAGAAGACTCTATAGATCTGGCGAAAGCGAATATCTGCTCAACAATGTGACCTGCCGACTGAAGGATATCACCAATCTCTTTCTCGATACTGGTGTGGCCTCCAACAGTTATGCCATTATAGAGCTTGGTATGGTGGACGACCTATTGAATGACCGAGACAATTCACGTAGATCCTTGTTTGAAGAGGCTGCGGGGATTTCGAAATTCAAGAAGCGTAAAAAGGAAACTTTGCGAAAACTCGAAGACACCGATGCAGATTTGGAGCGTGTAGAGGACTTGCTTTTCGAGATTGAAAAAAACATGAAGAGCCTGGAGAAGCAGGCCAAGCAGACAGAGACCTACTACCGAATTAAAGAGGAATACAAGCTAAAGAGCATTCAGCTTGCCAAGCTGGTCGTAAAAAAACAAAAGGAGAAATTTGATTCGATAACCAAGCAGTTGGCTGCAGAAAATGATCGCAAGACTGCACTTACTACTGATGTTGCCGAAAAAGAGGCGTTAATTGAAAAGTCAAAGACCGACCTCATTGAGAAGGAGAACACACTTTCCAGCCGGCAAAAAGCCATCAATGAATATGTTGGCAAAATCAGACAATACGAAAGCGAAAAGCAGATCAAAAACGAGCGCCTTCGCTTTCTTAACGACCGCGTAGCCAGCCTTAAAGATCAAATCGATCAGGACAAGAAGAGTAACGAAAGAGCAAGGTTCAGCATTCAAAGCCTCGAGACCGAGAAAGAATCAGCACAAGCATTACTTGCAGAAATCTCTGGCAAAGTAGAAACCCTCAAGGCAGAGTACGATACGCAAAAGGCATCGACTTATACCCTGCAGGGCGAAGTTGACGCCTTAAGAAAGGAACATCGCGCAAAGCAAGACGAATCCTATCAGTTAACAAAAGCCCTGGAGATACGTGATATTCAGGTTTCTTCTTTCAAACAGGAAATTGAGCGCACAACTACTGACTCACACGAGCAAAGTGCGAGTCTTGCTGACTTCGAAAAGAAACTAGTAGTACTTCAGGATGAAGTTTCCACAAAGACTGAATATCTGCAAAAGTTAAAGTCAGACGAGTCGGAAGTTATGCAGCGTGTTGCGTCTTTGGAAAAGACAATTGAGCTGATAAGGGAAGAGATGACAGAAGCTGGCCGCAAGCTGGATGCACGACAAAACGAATATCAGCTCACGAAATCTCTCGTTGAAAATCTTGAAGGTTTTCCTGAGGCCATCAAATTCTTGAAGAAGAATGTGGGTTGGACAAAAAACGCTCCTCTCCTTTCAGATATCATTTCTACTAGTGAAGAATATCGGGTAGCGATTGAAAACTTTCTCGAGCCTTACCTGAACTACTATATTGTAGAGCATGAAGCTGAAGCGTACGAAGCGATCAATATCCTAAGCGATGCCAGTAAAGGAAAGGCAAATTTCTTCATCCTGGATGCGTTTGAAAAATTCACGCCATCGGATGTTCAAATGTATTCAAATGCGTTTCCTGCGACTCAGATTATCGAGTTCGACCCTAAGTATGGAAAACTCATGGCCTACATCCTTGACAAGGTGTATGTACATGATGGCGATATCAAATCAGTCCCCACGGATGATAAGAATACCTTCATTACCAAAAACGGCAAAGTCACAAAAAGACGTTTCAGCCTCTCCGGTGGTTCAGTAGGCCTATTCGAAGGAAAAAAGATCGGTAGGGCAAAGAATCTTGAGAAGTTGGACAAGGAGATCAAGGACCTTACCCGGAAGGTTGAAGAAGTCCGCCAAGGTCTGCTGGACAAGCAGCGCGAGTTGGAAAAGTTGCGTAACAACACCCTCAAGCAGCAAATTGAAGAAGCTCAAGGCGCCATTAAGATGGTGAACGATGAGTTCATTTCAGTTCGTACAAAAAAGGAACAGTTCGCGCAGATGCTCAACACTGCCGATCTACGCAGGGAAGACATCCAGGAAAAAATTGAGAACCTGACCCGCGAACTTGAGGAGTTGAAGCCGAAAGCCGAGCAGGCTGCCATAGCAGTACAGCAGCAAGAAGAGAAACTAAAGCTGATCACTGACGACCTAAACGCACAGAACGAAATTCTGAGTCAAAAGTCGGCTGCTTTTAATGAACAAAACATTTTCTTCCATCAACAGGAAAACCGCGTTAAGAGCCTCGAGCAAGAAGTACGCTTCAAGCAGGAGTCGATGGAACAAAGTACTCAACGCATAGAGACCAACCAGGAAGAACTCAAAATCAACGAGGAGGAAATCAGAACGATCATCGAGACGACACAAAGTAACGATGAAGAACTGATTGCCATGTATGCGCAAAAAGACGAGATGGAAAAAGGTCTCGGAGAAGCGGAGAAAGAATACTACGCTGCTCGTGGTGAAATCGACCAAATGGAAAAAGACCTTAGGGAGATTCAACATCAAAGACAAAATATTGACACTCTCCTGATGCAACTTCAGAATGAGTTGAGTGAAAGTAAGCTGGAACTTAACTCTGTGAAGGAAAGACTATCCGTTGAATTTAAAGTCGATCTGGATGAAGTACTGGGCGCACAAACCCAAGAAGAGCCAGAGGAACTGCCTGATGAAGAGAAACTGAGAAATGAAGTAACCAAAATCAGAGACAGGATGGAGAACATGGGGCCCATTAACCCCATGGCCATGGAGGCCTATAATGAAATCAAGGAGCGTAACGATTTCATTGTAACGCAAAAAGACGACTTGTTGAAGGCAAAAGAATCGTTGTTCAATACCATTAGTGAGATCGAGGAGGTAGCGAGCAAAACATTCATGGATGCTTTCCAAAAAATCAAAGAGCACTTCATAGAAGTATTTCGATCACTCTTTAGCGAAGGTGACGACTGTGATCTCAAACTTATTGATCCGACTAAACCACTGGAGTCTGACATCGATATCATAGCCAAGCCAAAAGGAAAGCGTCCTTTGACCATCAACCAGCTTTCGGGAGGAGAAAAGACACTCACTGCAACTGCACTGTTGTTCTCTATGTACTTATTGAAGCCTGCACCTTTCTGTATCTTCGATGAGGTGGACGCACCGCTGGACGATGCCAATATTGATAAGTTCAACAACATCATCCGAAACTTCAGCAAGGACAGTCAGTTTGTTATTGTAACGCATAACAAGCGTACGATGACCAGCACAGACGTGATCTACGGTATTACAATGGTCGAAAAAGGAATTTCACGTGTGGTGCCGGTTGACCTCCGCGAGTTGGCTTAGTTGTCAATCTCGCAACTGAACCAGAATTTCACGAAGCTGAGCAACGTAAGGTCTGATTTCCTCCGGTTGGTTATCCGCGAAGGTATCAATGTGCCAAAATAGGATCTCTGTTCCGTTTTGCAGGTAAAGGTGATATCCGCCCTGATCGGCACAGTCG
>DAORAG010000123.1:0-7948 GCA_035344095.1 Cyclobacteriaceae bacterium
TATAATGGCCAAAAATCAACATCGACCGCGTTGTACCAGGATGACGGACGAACCTTTGATTATGCCCATGGCAAATGCTCATTACAAACCATTACGTTCGACCCAACAAAATTGGAAATAGAGATTGATGCTGCCTCGGGTGATTTTGAATCTCAGTACAAAAGCTACCGGCTATACTTCCACGGTTTTAAGAAGCTTTCCAAAGTGTTTGTGGATCAAAAATCAGTCTCTGTCTCCCGGACTGACTACCGATTTATTCAGCCTCTGAGAAGTTTTGACCCCGTAGTTCAGTCGAACGAAGGTTATAAAATCCCATCACTACCATTTATTGAATTGAAAGCTGCCCGGAAGGCCATCAAGATTCAATATTGAATTAAATATTATATTTCCAGATGCAACTACTTTTTATTCAGTTGAACTAGATATTATGTCATCCACAGCCACTATCAAACCCAAGCTTAATTTCTGGCAAATCTGGAACATGAGCTTTGGCTTCCTTGGAATTCAGTTTGGCTTTGCGTTACAGAATGCAAACACCAGTCGGATTTTTGAAACACTTGGAGCTGACACAGCTAACCTTGCCATGTATTGGCTTGCCGCACCAATAACGGGGTTAATTGTTCAGCCTCTAATAGGCTATTATAGCGATCGTACCTGGCATCATAGATGGGGTCGAAGGAGGCCTTACTTTGCCATTGGCGCTATTCTCGCTTCCCTCGCTCTTTGTCTTATGCCAAATGCCTCGCTGCTCTGGATGGCAGTTGGGGTGCTTTGGATTATGGATGCTTCTATCAATATCAGTATGGAGCCCTTCCGTGCCTTTGTAGGTGACCTCCTCCCTCCTGCTCAACGCACAACAGGCTTCGCAATGCAGAGTTTTTTTATCGGTATTGGAGCCATTATTGCGTCATTCCTTCCATGGATTTTTACGAACTGGTTCGGCATTTCAAATATTGCAACTCATGGTGTAATTCCAGATTCGGTTAAATACTCATTCTATCTGGGGGCCACAATGCTTTTCATTACTGTAATGTGGACTGTATTCTCTACTAAGGAATATCCGCCTGCAGAGGGGTCCAGTGAAGTGCTCAGAAATCGCGAGCAACGAAAAATTGATGAGCCAGAAAAGTACAGGGCACTCTTCACAAGACTAGGAATCACACTATTGGCTGTCGGTGGTGGCTTCTCTTTGCTGGTCTACCTAGTTGACCTTGAAAAAGAACTGTATGTGCTTGGGCTAGGGGCTTCCATTTTTGGGTTCGTGCATTTGTTGGCATCCATGTACATCAGTCGAGGACAGACCTATCTGGGACTTGTCAACATCGTGAAAGATTTTCACTCCATGCCAAAGACGATGGTTCAACTGGCTTATGTCCAATTCTTTTCATGGTTCGCCTTGTTCGCTATGTGGATTTACACAACGTCTGCCGTTACAAGTCATATTTTTCACTCCACTGACCCAACCTCTCAGGCATACAACGATGGCGCTTCATTGGTTGGCAATTTGTTTGGCGTGTATAATGGCATTGCAGCCATAGCCGCTTTGTTTCTGCCGATTCTGGCCAAATACACAAGCCGAAGAGCAACTCATTTAATTGCTTTGGTGTGTGGCGGACTAGGTCTGATTTCATTTTATTTTATCTCTGATGCCTCCTGGCTGTGGTTTTCAATGATAGGTGTTGGAATAGCCTGGGCAAGTATATTATCAATTCCCTACGCCATGCTCTCTGGCAGCTTACCTGCTGAAAAAATGGGCTACTACATGGGTGTATTTAACTTTTTCATTGTGATCCCTCAGATCATTGCTGGAACGATATTGGGGTTTATGCTCAAACATTTGTTTGGCGGTCAGCCCATATTCATCCTGGTGGTAGGTGGGATCTCAATGTTTATTGCTGGGGCATTTTCAATGATCGTGAACGATGAAGATGAGATTGAGATCAAGCAAAAAGTAGTTCAGTGAAATTTAATATTCCATTCCCTTTGACAATTCTGAAGTTCTACTTTCCTTTGCTTCGCATTCAAAAATGAAAACAACACAAAACATACATCTGCATCACCATCATCTTATGTTTAATAAGTTGAGTGGAAGCAGTATGTTTTGATAAACAAATAATTAAGTATCAAAAAGGCTTGCCACTCGGCAAGCCTTTTTTGTTTTAAACACTTTATAAACGATAATGGACCGACTAAGAATTGCAATTCAAAAATCAGGGCGACTACAAGAAGGGTCTCTTGCTTTACTCAAAGAAAGTGGACTGGTATTTTCCAATGGGCGCGAACAGCTGAAAACACAGGTCAGGAACTTCCCTGCCGAAATATTGTTTCTGCGCGATGACGACATACCTCAATACATTGAGGATCACGTAGCCGATGTTGGCATTATTGGGGAAAACGTTCGGTTAGAGAAGAACAAAAACAATGAACTGATTAAAAAACTCGACTTTGCAAGGTGTCGTCTGTCACTGGCGGTACCAAAAGGCGAGGAATATAACGGGATAAGTTTCTTTGAGGGGAAAAATATTGCCACCTCCTACCCCAATATTGTAAGCAACTTCCTTGAACAAAAGAAAATCAAAGCAGGTATACACGAAATCAGTGGTTCGGTTGAAATAGCACCCGGCATAGGGCTAGCCGATGGTATTTGTGACATCGTTAGCACTGGCAGCACATTGCTGAGCAATGGGCTAAAGGAGGTTGAGATTGTGCTACAATCAGAAGCTGTGTTAGTGGCCGATCCTAAGTTATCCAAAACCAAAAAGACAATTCTTGAAAAGCTGTTATTCAGAATTGAAGCAGTCCAATCTGCCAAGAACAACAAATACATTCTTTTGAATTGTCCCAATGAAGCAGTTCAAAAAATAACAAGTGTAATTCCAGGCATGAAGAGCCCCACGGTAATACCATTAAGCAGAGATGGCTGGTCTTCGCTACATTCTGTGGTAAACGAAAATGACTTTTGGGAAAAAATCGATCAGTTGAAATCGTTTGGGGCAGAGGGAATACTGGTAATACCTATTGAAAAAATGATCTTATGATAAACGTAGTCAGTAATCCCGCAAGATCGGAATGGTCCAGGCTTTGTCAGCGCCCATCTATTGAATCAGAATTTCTTGAAAGTGCCATTAGAAATACTTTACAGCGAGTGCGCCATTCCGGAGATCAAGCCATACTCGAGTTGACTGAGCAGTTTGACAAAGTGAAATTGAACTCTCTAATGGTCAGTGATGAGGAATATGATGAAGCACTAAAATCTATTCCAACATCACTGGCGGATGCAATCAATTTGGCCATCAACAATGTTCACGCATTCCACGAGCGACAGAAAAATTCTGGTTACGAAATTGAAACGATGCCTGGCGTAAAATGTTGGCGGAGATCCAAACCGATCGAAAACGTTGGCATTTACATACCGGGTGGAACAGCACCACTCTTCTCCACCTTGATCATGCTGGGGGTTCCGGCAAAAATTGCCGGGTGCTCAAAAATCGTGGTGTGTACGCCTCCGGACCAAAACGGCAAGGTGCCTCCTCCCATTTTGTATACGGCAAGAGTTCTCAAACTTGATTGTGTATATAAGGTAGGCGGAGCGCAAGCCATTGCAGCCATGGCTTATGGCACAAAAACCATCCCAGCAGTAAATAAGATTTTCGGGCCGGGTAATCAATATGTTACCAAGGCAAAGCAACTCGTGAGCCTGGATGGCGTAGCAATTGACTTGCCCGCAGGCCCTTCGGAAGTACTTGTGCTAGCTGACGCTGGTGCTAACCCGGATTTTGTGGCGGCAGACCTACTGGCTCAGGCCGAGCACGGACCCGACAGTCAAGTTGTACTCGTAACAAGCAACCTTGATATTGTCGAGAAAGTAAATCGAGCCATTGATATACAACTCAAAAAACTCCCTCGGGTAGAAACGGCAAGAAAAGCATTGACTAACAGTATTTGCGTGGCACTCGCCAACAAAAGGGATCAAATTGACTTTATTAACGAATATGCCCCAGAACACCTGATTATTAATACAGAAGACGCGAATGAAATTGCCGAACAGGTTTTAAATGCGGGCTCTGTTTTCCTTGGCGCGTATACTCCCGAGTCTGTTGGGGATTACGCTTCGGGCACCAATCATACCCTCCCCACAAGTGGATATGCCAAAGCTTACAGTGGAGTTTCATTGTCGAGTTTTCAAAAATTTATCACTTATCAGGAGATTACGCGTGAGGGACTTCAGTTGATCGGGCCAGCAGTCGAGCGGATGGCCGAAGCTGAGAATCTTCAGGCTCACAAACAGGCCGTAACGATAAGACTAGAAAAATGAATTTTGATATAAAAAATATCGTAAGGTCAAACGTGCTACACCTTAAGCCATACAGCAGTGCACGAGATGAGTTTCAGGGAAAAGCAGAGATTTTTTTGGATGCAAATGAAAATCCTTTCGACTCTGCCTACAACCGATATCCCGACCCATTGCAACAAGAACTAAGAGACCAAATTGCTACCCTTAAAAAGATTGACCCGGAGAGATTGGCACTTGGTAACGGTAGCGATGAGATTATTGATCTGCTGTTTAGAATATTTTGTACTCCTGGTGTTGATAATGTTATTATTCCCCAACCAACGTATGGAATGTACAAGGTCAGTGCAGCAATCAACGAGATTGAGGTGAGAGAACCATTGCTTTCAGAAGGTTTTGATATTAACGAAAGCGCGATAAAACAATCAATTGATCAAAAAAGTAAAATCCTTTTTCTGTGCAGCCCCAACAACCCAACCGGAAATGTGTTATCAGTCAAAAAAATCGAGGAGCTGCTTCTGTATTTTTCAGGCATTGTTGTAGTGGACGAGGCCTATATTGATTTTGCAGAGTCACAAAGCCTGACTACGCTTTTAGATAAGTATCCTAACCTGGTGATTCTCCAAACCTTGTCGAAAGCCTGGGGATTAGCGGGACTTCGAATTGGAATCGGTTTTGCAAGCAAAGAGATTGTGTCATTCATCAACAAGATAAAACCTCCTTATAACATCAGTTCTGCTTCTGCACAAGGGGCTTTACAGGCAATAGTAAACACAAAAAACAAAAATGAATTTGTTCAAACTTTAATAAAAGAACGTGAACGAATGGAGCTTGCCATTAACAATTTCCCCTTCGTGCAGAGAGTTTTCCCCTCACAGGCAAACTTTCTACTTGTTCGGATGGACAACGCAAGAAATTGCTATGCGCATCTTCTGGAGTATGGAATTGTTGTAAGAGACAGATCAAACGTTATTCTGTGTGAAGATTGTCTCAGGATAACAATCGGTACACCATCGCAAAATGTCAAACTGCTTGACGCACTTAAACGATTTAACTGAACATGAAAAAAATACTATTTATTGACCGGGATGGCACCTTGATTCACGAGCCGCCAGATGGGCAAATCGACAGTCTCGAAAAACTGGAATATATCCCGGGGGTGTTTACGTGGTTGGGAAAGTTGGCGCAGCATGGTGCCTTCGAGCTCGTGCTTGTAACCAACCAGGACGGATTAGGAACTCCGCGCTTCCCGGAAGAAACCTTCTGGCCCGTTCACGATAAAATGATAACTGCACTGGCGAATGAGGGAATAATATTTTCCGCACAACATATTGATAAGTCGATGCCTCAGGAAAATAAGCCAACGAGAAAACCGGGTATCGGCATGCTCACCTCCTACTTTTCACCAAACTACGATCTCAAAAACTCATACGTTATAGGAGACAGGCTTACTGACCTCGAAATGGCTGTAAACCTTGGTTGCCAAGGCATCCGTTTGAGCAAGGAGTCAACAACAGGTTCACTACCTGGAATATCTCTACCTGGTTGGAAAGAAATTTACAATCATATCATGTGCAGTGACAGAAATGTAACTGTGACGAGGCGGACAAATGAAACTGACATAAGTATTAATTTGAATCTTGATGGCACAGGTGAAAGTAAAATTCAGACAGGGATTGGTTTTTTTGATCATATGCTTGAACAACTGGCGCGCCATGGCCAATTGAATCTCAATATTGTTACCAAAGGAGATTTACACATTGATGAACATCACACCATCGAAGACACTGCGCTAGCCCTGGGCGAGGCTTTTAGAAAAGCGTTGGGCAACAAAACTGGGATAGAAAGGTATGGCTTCTGCCTCCCGATGGATGATTGCCTGGCGCAGGTTGCGCTAGACTTTGGTGGAAGGCCATGGTTGGAATGGGATGTCAACTTTAAGAGAGAAAAGATTGGTGAAATGCCAACAGAAATGTTTTATCACTTTTTTAAGTCATTCAGTGATCAGGCCCAATGTAATCTGAACGTAAAAGCAGAAGGAGATAATGAGCATCATAAAATCGAGGCAATTTTCAAGGCGTTCGCCCGGGCTGTTAAAATGGCCAAAACCCGGAATAAGGATGAAGTTGGAGTTCCGTCAACTAAAGGGAACTTATGAAAATAGTCATCATCAAATACAACGCGGGAAATACACAGTCGGTGGCTTTTGCACTGGATCGCATCAAGGTTGAATACGAAATCACAGATAACCCTGAGGTTATCGCCAAAGCTGATAAAGTGATTTTCCCAGGAGTTGGCGAGGCCAGCTCGACCATGAAGTTTTTGAAAGCAAGACAATTGGACCGATTGATTCCAGACCTAAAACAGCCTGTCCTAGGTATTTGCCTTGGTATGCAATTGATGTGCGCGTATTCTGAGGAGAACGCAACTTCGTGCCTGGGTATTTTCCCCTTGGCAGTCAAAAAGTTCAACGCAACTCACGTACATAAAGTACCGCATACAGGATGGAATAGCCTGACGCAATGTTCGGGATGGCTAGGGTCAGAGTTTGACAATACCTTTGCGTACTTTGTGCACAGTTACTATGTACCCCTTAATGGGTATACAGTAGCGCAAACTGATTATATTGCGCCCTTTTGTGCGGCTTTGGAAAAGGACAATTTTTTTGCCGTCCAGTTTCATCCGGAAAAATCGGGGGAAGTAGGAGAAAGGGTGTTTAGGAAATTTTTAGGACTATAGTTTTGTTTTTGTTTTAATGAAGATTATTCCTGCGATAGACCTGGTGGATGGTAAGTGTGTAAGACTCACCCAGGGCGATTTCACCAAGAAAAAGATTTACAGAGAGTTTCCGGTAGACGTGGCGCGAGAGTTTGAAGATGCCGATCTTGAGTACCTTCATCTGATCGACCTGGACGGAGCCAAAAAAGGCGAAGTGGTCAACTGGAAAGTAATCGTTGAAATTCTTGAAAAAACAGCACTCAAAGTAGACTTCGGGGGTGGAGTAAAAACTACCGAAGAGGTAGACCAACTCTTAGAGCTGGGTATCAACCGCATCAACATCGGAACTGTGGCAGCCCGTGAACCTGAAAAACTGGAAAACTGGATGCGAGAATATGGCTCTGAAAATTTTATTCTGAGCGCGGATGTCAGAGGCGACTGTGTGCAAATCAACGGTTGGCAAAATGATGCGGATTTGTGCATTTATGACTTGGTTAACCGGTTTGAACAAGCCGGTCTTGAATATCTGGCTTGCACAGATATTGGAACCGATGGGATGCTGAGCGGTCCCAATTTTGGACTATACAAAAAGCTCAAAAACAGATTTCCCCATCTAAAGATCATTGCAAGTGGTGGCGTGTCCTCTGTGGACGATTTGGTGCAACTTCAGTACATCAAGGTAGACGCGGTGATTGTAGGCAAGGCCCTTTATGAGGGTAAAATAAAACTTGCTGATCTCAAACCTTTAACGATTTAACCTTTGCTCGCCAAGAGGATCATCCCCTGCCTAGATGTAAAAGACGGCAGAACTGTAAAAGGTGTCAACTTTGAGTCCCTGAGGGATGCCGGTGATCCTGTTGAGCTCGGATTTCTTTATTCACAACAAGGCGCTGATGAGCTGGTCTACTTAGATATCTCTGCGTCAAGCGAAGGGCGAAG
>DAORAG010000124.1:0-7911 GCA_035344095.1 Cyclobacteriaceae bacterium
ACCCAGGCGATTTCAAGTACCTGGTTGACTCATTGCATCAGGCTGGCATCGGTGTTATTCTGGATTGGGTTCCTTCCCATTTTCCAGGCGATGCTCATGGCCTTTTCAAGTTTGATGGCACTCATTTGTATGAACATGCCGACCCCAGGAAGGGATTTCACCCGGACTGGAAGAGCTATATCTTCAACTACGGGCGAAACGAGGTACGTTCATTCCTGATTAGCAATGCTATTTATTGGTTGGACCAATACCATATTGATGGGCTACGCGTAGATGCAGTGGCAAGCATGCTTTACCTCGACTATTCCAGAAAGGAGGGAGAGTGGATTCCCAATGAGTATGGAGGGAGAGAGAACATTGAGTCGATTGTTTTTCTTAAAGAGTTTAATGAAACCGCTTATGGGCAGTTTCCGGATATCGTTACGATAGCTGAAGAGTCGACTGCCTGGCCGGGCGTGTCACGTCCAACTTACCTGGGCGGGCTCGGATTCGGACAAAAATGGATGATGGGATGGATGCACGATACGTTGCAGTACTTCAAGAACGATCCTATTCATAGAAGGTATCATCAAAATGAGATCACCTTCAGTATAATGTACGCATTTACTGAAAATTTCATGCTTCCACTTTCCCATGATGAAGTGGTTCATGGCAAAGGTTCTTTAATGGGTAGGATGCCGGGTGATGAATGGAGAAGGTTTGCGAATCTCCGCTTGTTGTATGGCTACATGTACACCCATCCCGGCACAAAGTTGTTATTTATGGGAGGTGAGTTTGGTCAGACCTCTGAATGGAATCACGATCGGAGTCTGGATTGGCATCTGCTGGATCACTCATTTCATCAAGGTGTTCACAGACTGACGAAAGATTTGAATAACTTATATAAAACCGAACGCGCCCTTTATCATTATTCCTTTGACGAGCGAGGATTTAAATGGGTTGACTATTCGGATCATCAGAACAGTGTAATTATCTATCAACGAAAGTCGGATATAAAGGAGGATGACCTTATCGTTATTTGCAACTTTACACCTGAAGTTCGTTCGCATTACCGGATAGGAGTTCCGTATCGCGGTGAGTGGAAAGAAATATTCAATTCTGATAATCTTGCCTACAGCGGAAGTGGCGTCCTCAATCAGGGAATGATATTTACATCGCCTGTGAAATATCACGGTTGGGATTACTCGGTTTCAATTACGTTACCTCCCTTGGGTATTATTGTCCTCAAGTTGGAAAGGGAACAGGCTGAGTTTGAACTGGGAGGATGATTTAGTTTACGTTATTGTTATTTAGCCAGGAATTTGCGATCGATCGATGAGTAAGTTTGTTTGTATACATGGGCATTTTTACCAGCCCCCAAGGGAGAATGCGTGGTTGGAGGTAATTGAAGTTCAGGACTCAGCGCATCCCTACCACGACTGGAATGAACGAATATCAGCAGAGTGTTATGCGCCCAATGCTGCATCGCGGATTCTTGAGAATGGAATCATCAAAGACATCGTAAACAATTACTCACGCATCAGTTTCAACTTTGGACCAACACTGCTCTCGTGGATGGAAGAAAACGACCGAGAGACCTACAGTGCTATCCTTGAGGCGGATAAGGAGAGTGCCAAAATTTTTGGAGGTCATGGCAGCGCAATGGCGCAGGTATACAACCACCTGATCATGCCGCTGGCAACAAGAGAGGATAAAGAAACTCAAATCATCTGGGGTATTCGCGATTTCAGCTATCGCTTTGGTAGGGAGCCAGAAGGAATATGGCTTGCCGAAACTGCTGTAGATACAGAAACATTGGAGCTACTAGCAGAGAACGATATCAAATTTACCGTTCTGGCACCTCGACAAGCAAAGGCATTCAGAAAAATTGGGGACACAGATTGGACCGACACCAGCAAACAAGGCGTAGATACAAAACGACATTACACTGCTCGACTTCCTTCGGGTCGATCCATCATTTTGTTTTTTTATGATGGAGACATTGCCCAAAGTGTGGCCTTTAACGGGTTGTTGAACGATGGTCAGAAATTCGCGGGCGCACTTGTTAATTCTTTTGACCAGAGAGATGAACCTCAGCTTGTGCACATCGCAACAGATGGAGAAACATATGGTCACCATCACAAACATGGTGATATGGCACTTGCCTTTTGCCTGGACTATCTGGAACAGCTGGAAGATGTAGAGATTACCAACTATGCCCAGTATGCCACCCTATACGAGCCCCGGTACGAAGTACAGATCCATGAAAACAGTTCATGGAGCTGTGTGCATGGTGTTGAGCGATGGAGAAACGATTGTGGCTGCAATTCTGGTGGCAGACCCGACTGGAACCAAAAATGGCGCAAGCCTTTAAGAGAAACGCTGGACTGGCTCAGAGATCAGGCAACGGAATCTTACAAGAAGAATGGGGCTGAGATATTGAAGGACCCGCAGAAGGCGAGAAATGACTACATCAATGTGATCCTCAACAGGGATGACGAAACGATACGAAAGTTCCTGAAGGATCACTGTATCAAAACTGTAAGTCAGAACAAAGTGATGCGCACCATGGAGCTTCAGAGGAATGCACTTCTGATGTACACAAGTTGCGGTTGGTTTTTTGATGAGGTGTCGGGTATAGAAACAGTTCAGATTTTACAGTACGCATGTCGCGCAATTCAGCTGATACAGCAGACGGCAGGCAAAGACCTGGAGGATGAATTTATCGCACGGTTGGAGCAGGTACCAAGTAATATTTCGGCTCTTCAAAATGGCGGCAATGTATATCGCAAGTATGTGGTGCCGTCAAAAACCAACTTGCAGCGTGTGGGCATGCACTATGCAGTTGCGTCACTGTTCGAAGACGATCCTGAAAACTTTCCAATATTCAATTACACCACTACTAATGACTTCTTTGTCAGGAAAGAAGCGGGAGAGCAAAGGCTGGTGCTTGGAATTACTAAAGTTAAATCTATCGTAACCAGCTCGGAAAAGCGTTTTTCGTTTGCTGTGGTCTACATGGGTAAGCACAATATCATTGGTAATATCTCTTTGGACATGGAGGACGAAAAGTTCAACGAGATGCAAGAAGGCGTGTTGGCTGCTTTCAATGAGGGAAGGCTGGGAGACGTGATTGGATTGATGCAAACCTACTTTGGTCCCGACAAATATACGTTGTGGCAGCTGTTCAAAGATGAAAAGAGGAAAGTACTGGATATGATTACCAACCAAAGCATGAGCGAGTTGGAGACCTCCCTTAGGCGCGTATACAACCGCGACTATCCATTGGTAAATGCTTTAAAGAATAATGATATTCCAATTCCCAGAGCTTATACTACAACGTTTGAGTACATATTAAATGCGGATTTGGTCAATTGTTTTCAATCTGAAAGAATCAGTGTTAAGGAAGTTGACAGGATTGTCACAGAACTTGACAAATGGAATTTGATGATTGAAGACCCGGGCAAGCTCTCGCGTCTGGCAGGGGAAAGTATATTCAGGGAACTGAGAAGAATAAGAGGTGAGAGGGGAAATGTAAAACGCTTAGAACGGCTGAACCGACTATTTCCATTACTAAGAAAATTTAGGCTCGACCCCATTTTGTACCAAAGCCAAAACCTCTATTTCGAGATATCGAAAGAAAATCAAATGGATCCGGGTAATAAACCCGATTGGCAAAAGCAGTTTCGCCTCTTGGGAGAAAACCTGGGAGTCAAAGTTCAGGCACCGGTGAGGGCGGAGTAGAAGACTAGGCTGGTATCTTCCCTTTCTCTTCGAGGTAATTCCAAATCAAACTTGACGCACCGAGTATTGGTGCAGATTGATTCTGTAGGCCTGATGGCAACACCTTTACCTTATTTCTGAAAATAGGCATCAGGTTGGCCTCCATGTGTTCTATGGTAGGTTTGAATATCAGATCGCCAGCCAAAGACAGCCCACCTAGCAGGAATATTGCTTCTGGGTCGGTATGAACAACGGTGTCGGAAAGCTTCATGCCTAATATCCTTCCTGTGTATTTGTAAGCCTCCGTTGCGACTACATCTCCTCTAAGGGCAGCCTCGGTGATCATTTTTGTGGAGAGATTCTCAAAGCTCACGCCACGCAGTTCGCTTGGTTCGAGGTGGTCAGCCAAGAGTTTGTAAACAGTTCGCTTGATGCCTGTGGCTGAGACATAGGTTTCAAGGCAGCCGCGTTTGCCGCAGTTGCAATACCTACCTACAGGGTTGACGAACGTATGTCCGAGTTCACCAGCAATGCCATGCTTGCCGTTTACTACCTGTCCGTTACATACAAATCCGCTGCCTAATCCAGTGCCCAGGGTGATCACAATAAAATCTTTCATGCCCTTGGCGGCACCAAATATCATTTCTCCCACCGCGGCCGCATTGGCGTCATTGGTCACGAGCACCGGTACACCGAACGATTTGGCAAGCATCTTTCCCACGGGAATCGTGCCTTTCCATTTGAGGTTAGGGGCATTTTCAATCGAGGCACTGTAATAGTTTCCATTGGCCGATCCGACTCCAATGCCCACTAGTGTATGGGCACTGCCGAGGTTGGCCAAACCTTCTCTCAAAAGTGCACTTACTTCGTCAAGCAGGTCTTCAAATTTCGCGAATTTAGTTGTGCTGATCTTTCCGCTGTACAGTACATGTCCCACGCGATCAGCGATCCCAAACTTGGTATTGGTGCCACCTATGTCGATCCCAAAAGTGATCTCTTTCATTAGATTGAGAGTATTTTAGCGATTCGCATCATCTCTGCATCTATCGGATGAAATTCAGTAAGCGAATCAAAGGAGTTATACACTATTTTATTTTCACGAATTCCCACCATCACATCTTTCTGTCCATTCAGCAGTCCTTCAACAGCCGCCACGCCCATTTTGCTGGCCAAAACACGGTCGGCATAAGTAGGGGACCCACCGCGCTGTAAGTGTCCGATGATGGTAACTTTAATATCAAAGTATGAGGATCTTTCGGCCACTTTTCTTGCCAGCTCGTTGGCAGGTCCGAGTTTAGATCCTTCAGCAATCACAACCAGATTTGATTTTTTATTGGTTTCTTCCCCTGCTGTGAGCCGGTTATAGAAGTCGTCAAAGGAAACATCTTCCTCTGGTATAATGATGGCTCCTGCACCGCCAGCAATGCCGCTGTTTATGGCGATATATCCAGAATTGCGGCCCATCACCTCGATGAAGAACAGTCGGTTATGAGAAAGTGCTGTATCCCTGATTTTGTCAATTGCATCAACTGCCGTGTTGGTAGCTGTATCAAATCCTATTGTGAGATCTGTACCTGCTATGTCATTGTCGATTGTGCCGGGAATGCAGATTGTGGGAATTCCGTATTCCGAGTGTAGTGCGTGAAGACCATTGAATGTGCCGTCCCCACCTATTGCAATGAGTGCTTGAATTCCTTCCTTGCTGATATTGTCGTAAGCTTTTTTGCGGCCTTCAGGGGTTCTGAACTCCTTACTTCTGGCTGTCTTCAGAATGGTGCCACCTCTCTGCAGGATGTTTCCTACCGATCGCACCCCTAACCTTACCAGGTCACCTTCTATCATGCCCTCATAGCCTCGCATAATGCCAAATACATCCAATTTGTAGTATATGGCAGCTCTGACTACGGCCCTTATGGCAGCGTTCATCCCCGGTGCGTCTCCCCCTGAAGTAAAGACTCCAATCCGCTGAATTTTTGACGTCATTTAGTGGGTTAAAACAGCCAAAAATAAGGTAAAAAGCGGATTTTATGCAGAAAAAACGCTATCGCGATTTCAATCGTTTGAAATGGTTAATGAGGCCATTTGTTGATGAATCGTGACCCGAAATCTGGCCTGCCTCAGTGAGCTCTGGTAGTATTTTCTTGGCCAGCGCCTTACCCAATTCAACCCCCCATTGGTCGAAGCTGAAGATGTTCCAGATGGCACCCTGGACAAAAATCTTATGTTCATACATAGCGATAAGCATACCCAGGGTCCTGGGTGTGATCGCGTCAGCAAGGATACTATTGGTGGGTCTATTTCCATTAAATACCCGGAAGGGTTTGTGGAAGGTTATTTGATCTTCAGAAAATCCTAAGTTACGCAGTTCGTTTTCCACCTCATCATCAGTTTTTCCTTTCATAAGCGCTTCTGTCTGCGCAAAGAAATTTGAAAGAAGTTTGTTGTGATGATCGCTGATAGGGTTGTGACTTTTAGCTGGGGCAATAAAGTCACAGGGAATGAGTTGTGTGCCTTGATGAATCAATTGATAAAACGCGTGCTGTCCATTGGTGCCCGGTTCACCCCATATGATTGGTCCGGTCGCATAATTTACTGGTTCACCGTTTCGATCAACCGATTTTCCATTGCTCTCCATATTGCCCTGCTGAAAGTAGGCAGCAAAGCGGTGCAGGTATTGATCGTAGGGTAGAATAGCTTCTGAGGCTGCACCAAAAAAATTGGTATACCATATTCCAATGATTGCCAGAACTACTGGAATGTTCTTTTCAAAAGAAGTTTCTTTGAAGTGTTTATCCATGGCGTAGGCACCTTCCAGAAGAAGCACAAAATTATCATAGCCAATAGTGCATGCGATGGGTAGGCCTATGGATGACCACAGTGAATACCTCCCGCCAACCCAGTCCCAGAACTCAAACATGTTTTGCGCATCGATTCCAAACGCTTGAACTTCTTTTGCATTGGTCGATACTGCAACAAAATGTTTTGCCACAACACCCTGTCCATTTGTCTTGTCGACAAACCACTGACGGGCGGAGTGTGCATTGGTCATTGTTTCCTGGGTGGTGAATGTTTTGGAGGCAATGATGAATAATGTTGATTCCGGGTCAACGCGTTTAAGTACTTCTGCCAAATGTGTTCCGTCTACATTAGAGACAAAATGTGGACGAATATTGGAATGAAACGGGCGGAGCGCTTCACATACCATGTAAGGACCAAGGTCTGATCCACCAATGCCAATATTAACAATGTCAGTTATTGCCTTGCCTGAGAAGCCCCTCCAGTTTCCGGAGCGAACGTCATTTGAGAACTTCTCCATTTGGCCTAATACCCTGTTCACTTCTGGCATCACATCTTTTCCATCTGCCAGCACCGGTTTGTTGCCACGGTTGCGAAGAGCGGTATGCAATACAGCGCGATTTTCGGTTCTGTTGATGGCCTTTCCGCTAAACATATCGGCAATCGCCTCTTCAAGCTTGCATTCTTTTGCAAGAGCGACTAGCAATTCCATTGTTTCGTTGGTGATCCTGTTTTTTGAGTAATCAACTAACAATTCCCCAAACTGGATATGAAATTTATCAAATCTGCCGTGGTCATCGTTGAAGAGATCACGCATGTGTTTGTGTTCTATCGACTTGAAATGGGAGGCGAGCTTCGACCAGGCCTGAGTGTGAGTGGGATTGATGTTCTGCATTCTACGTCTTGTCCTTTGCTTGCAAAGGTATCAAACGATAGTCTATTGTTAGCCTATTGATTTACAGTTACTGGCATCGATTTTAATCCACGAATGGAAAGCATTGGATTCCATTCAGGTGCGGACTGGATCCTAAGATCCTGAAATCGATTGAAAAGTTCTTTGATCGCAATCTTCCACTGCGTTCGTGCTAGCCATGAGCCTAAACAAAAATGAATTCCAGCACCAAACGCAAGATGATGCTTTGCCTTTCTGTCAATATTGAACAGGTGCGGTGAAGGGAATTGCCTTGGGTCACGGTTAGCGGCTCCAATGCATAAGGTGAGCGTGTCTTCCTTTTTTACTTCTATCCCGGCCAGTTGTGTATCGGCATTCGCTATCCTTCCAGCCAGGTGGACAGGTGATTCAAATCGCAGCGCCTCGTCAGTAGCATCCTCGAACATGGAATCGTCTTCCAACAATGTCTTTAACTGATCGCGGTTAGACATCAGGCTGAAAGCGCCCGTGCCAATTAAGTT
>DAORAG010000125.1:0-7899 GCA_035344095.1 Cyclobacteriaceae bacterium
TAATACCGCTATTGAGTATGCAGCTGAACTGGCCAGCCATACTGGGGCGAAAATTACTGTCGTGAACATTTACACGCCAGCGGTGACCAAACCAAATATCATAAGCCCATTAATCCAGCAAGAAATCAGCGCTGCTGAAGATAGTGCACTGGCCAAACTGGACGCTGTCAGGCAAACTATCATTGAACAATTTTCCGGAGTTAGTTGTGAAACAAGCTTTGTTGTAGGCCCGGTAGTACCCACTTTAGAAAAATTGACACAACAATTGGATGCCCAAATGCTGGTCATGGGAACACGCGGTGCCACCGGACTCGACAAGATCCTATTTGGCAGCAACACAGCCCATATGATTGAAAAATCCAGTTGCCCTGTGCTCGCCATCCCAAGAGAAGCCCCTTATCGGAGGCCTACCAAAATTATTCTCGCTACAGATTTTGCAAACGAAGAATTGGGACACATCACCAAACTGGTTAGCCTGGCAAAAAGCCTTGGATCTGAAATACTGATGACTCACATTACCACCGATCCTGAGGCGATGCAGTCAGAAGAGATGCTCAAAAGAAATTTTGCCAAACGCGTATCGGAAGCGACAGACTATCCCTCTGTTTCTTATATGATAAAATTTGAGGATGATATCTCCCGCGCCCTACAAACTGCGGTGAGTCAAGTCGATGCAGACTGGATCGCCATGCTCACGCATCACAGAACATTTTTTGAAAAGATCTATAATCCCAGCATGACCAAAGCGATGGCCTATCACACAAAAATTCCATTGCTTGCCCTCAAATAACTGTCGACTCTGCTATCGCGCGGATTGATCTTACGGCATTGGGATCGACCGTGCGAATCTCATATTCAGATCCGCTACCAGATCCCATTCCCGAGATTTTTGTGTTGACGTAGTCCATTCCACTCGGCCTGATGGTAGCCGCAGAGAAATGAATTTCTTTTACGCCTGTTGTTTCAACGAGTTGCTTTACATTATGATCACGAATTCCAGAACCTGCCATAATTTTTATTCTTTCGCCAGCGCTAATTGTGAGTTGCCGAATCAATTCCGCTCCTTCTATGGCAGTCGCACATTGTCCAGAAGTTAGTATTCGATCAAATCCCACCTCAATACAGTCCTCCAGTGCCTCAAACGGATCGCGTGTCATGTCGAATGCGCGGTGACAAGTTACTTTCAAGGGCTTTGCTATGCGAACCAATTCAGCACACCTTTTTTTGTCAATTGTCCCGTCCGCTTTAAGTATCCCGAATACCACGCCATCAACACTCAGTTTTTGACATTGGTACAGATCGCGTTTCATAATATGAAATTCATAGTTCGAGTATAAAAAGTCACCGCCCCTGGGTCGAAGCATTACATAAACATCCATACTGATGTTTTGCCTCACTTGTTCAATCATCGCATGAGATGGTGTCGTACCTCCTTCAACAGGATTATCGCACAACTCAATTCGATCGGCTCCACCTTCCTGCGCCTTCAGCGCGGATTCCATATTATATACCACGACCTCACAAATCATAGTAACTCGATGAGTTCAGCAGTTCGTTTTCCATGTGGTTTGATTTCACCGCATAGGTGAAACCTTTCTGAAGCGCATAAGCTCCATACTCACCATACTTGTTGATCGCAAGAAATCCTACCTGAATTTCTTTTGACTTTGCACCATATCTTTTCACAATCCGACCCACTGCTTCTTCGCATGCCTCTTGAGGTGAGCGCCCCTGACGCATCAATTCTACTACGAGATGAGATCCTACAATCTTGATAACTTCTTCTCCAACACCGGTAGAAGTTGCAGCACCAATCTCATTGTCTACGTAAAGGCCAGCACCAATAATTGGAGAGTCCCCTACTCTTCCACGAAGTTTATATGCCATACCGCTGGTCGTGCACGCTCCAGAAAGGTTGCCATTGACATCCATCGCCACCATCCCAATGGTGTCATGGTTTTCGATGTTGGCCACTGGTTGATAATGTGAGGTCTTTAGCCATTCTTTCCAGGCAGCTTCTGATTCGGGTGTGAGAAGATTTTGTTTTTCAAATCCTTGTTCAAGTGCAAACTGAAGGGCACCCTCACCCACCAACAAAACATGTTGAGTATTCTCCATCACCTTTCGGGCTACTGAAATGGGGTGAACGATGTGTTCCAGACAAGCCACAGCACCACAATTGGCGTGTTCATCCATAATGCAGGCATCCAAAGTCACTCTACCTTCCCGATCGGGCAGCCCACCTAATCCAACACTACTCTCCTTTGGATCTCCTTCAGGAACCTGAACTCCTTTTTCAACTGCATCAAGCGCACGACCTCCCGCAGACAAAATTTTCCAGGCTTCAACATTAGCGGGCACTCCAAAATTCCAGGTGGACACAACGATGGGTCGGGTTGGCTCAGTCCCTTCCCTGGCATCACAGGATGCCACCAATGGCATTGACAACGCGGCTGCGCCATATCCAATAAATTTTCGCCTGGTCGTTTTCATTATAAAAAAATTCTAATCAATGATCCTTCGCGCAAACCGAAACCGCTTGAGATAATAATCGGTAAATAAATTGGTCTCAATCACACCAACGCTGGATGAGGCATGAATAAATTTTACGTCTTCTTTTCCTTTTACGTCAGTGACAAGTCCCACATGCGTGATTTGTCTTCGTTTTTTACCAGTCGCAAAAAAAACCAGATCTCCTTCCCTGAGTTCCTTAATCTTGACCTTCTCCCCCATCAAAGCCTGATCAGCGGATTCGCGAGGCAAAGAAATATTAACAGATCTAAATGAATTGATTAACAGTCCCGAGCAATCCATCCCTGAACGAGTTGTCCCTCCCCACTTATAAGGCGTACCAATATATGTTCTGGCAGTACCGATTACGGTGTCTATCTGTTTTTGCCTTAGTCTGGCTTTGCGAGAGGCAGCGCAACCGGTTGCAAGTAAAAAAATGAAAAAGAGAACCCAGGCTCGATAAAAAGAGAATTGAGTAATTTTGAAGCCCGATCCGAAATGCACGATTTAAAGATACAAATTTGATGGCTTACGAGAAGGAAACAGCGGTACTAGATTACAGGTCAATTTCACCACAAATCATTGCAGCAATTGAATCCATCGTGGGGAAGGATAATGTGTTGGATGAGGAGTCAATTTTAGTGGAATATGGTCATGACAAAACAGAGGATCTGGTTTTTCTTCCCGACCTGGTTGTGAAGCCGGGAAATACCAACGAAGTTAGTGCGGTTCTGAAAATTTGTAATGAGAACAAAATTATCGTTACCCCTCGAGGCGCAGGAACAGGACTGGCTGGTGGAGCACTGCCTGTTCAAAAAGGTATTATTCTCTCCATGGAGAGATTTAATAAGATTATCAACATTGATGAACTGAACCTTCAGGCGACAGTAGAACCCGGTGTCATCACGGAGGTATTTCAAAACGCTGTCAAAGAAAAAGGATTGTTTTATCCTCCTGACCCTTCGAGCAAAGGCTCGTGTTATTTAGGTGGCAACCTCGCCAACAATTCTGGTGGACCTAAAGCCGTGAAGTATGGCGTAACACGTGACTATGTGATCAACATGGAAGTAGTGCTCCCCACAGGCGAAATAATATGGACCGGGGCCAATGTGATGAAAAACTCAACTGGCTACAATCTCACTCAATTGATGTGCGGTAGCGAGGGGACGCTAGGTATTATCACCAAGATCGTATTCAAACTTCGTGGCTATCCACAGAAAAACATATTACTTCTCATTCCCTTCACCACAAACGAAGAAGCCTGCAAGGCAATTGCTGCAATTTTCGTGGAAGGCATTCAACCTTCTGGTGTGGAATTTTTTGAAAGAGAAGCCGGTATCAAAACAATAGACTATTGTGAACAGGTTCTCAATAGTCCGGTGACTACTCAACTCCCGGAAGACATGGGTGCATATTTATTGTGCGAACTGGATGGCAACGATGAGGAACTGCTGATGCGTGATGCTGAAAAGGTAATGAATGTCGTGGAGAGATTCTCTATTGGCGAAGTCCTGTTTGCCGACAGTGCGGCACAAAAAGAAGAGTTGTGGAAAGTGCGTAAAAATATTTCCCCTGCTGTAAACTGGAAGACCGTAACAAAATCAGACGATGTGGTAGTGCCTCGCTCTAATCTTCCCAAACTCGTTGCTGGCATCAAGGAAATAGGGAAGCAGTACGGTTTCAACACGGTATGTTTTGGCCACCTGGGCGATGGTAACCTACATATCAATTTTCTGCGCGAAGGACTTACAGATCATGAGTGGGAAACCAAGGTACCCGAAGGGATTGGAGAGGTTTTTAAACTTGTGGTGAAGTTGGGCGGAACGCTTTCAGGCGAGCATGGTGTTGGCATAACGAAACGCCCGTATATGAATATCGCCATGAGTGAAGTTAATCTCAATCTCATGAGGGGCATCAAAAAGGTATTCGACCCAAATGGTATTCTCAATCCTGGCAAAATATTTTAAGTCAAATGAAGTATTTCGTTCCCTTCGTTCTCATTTTGATTTGGTCTTGTCAAACAAAACCCAAGAATGATGCGATCCAGGAGTCATCAACAGCGGCTACGCTAACTCCAGATCAAGTTGCCGAGGGCTGGAGACTTTTGTTTGATGGACAAAGCCTGGTCGGATGGAGAACTTATCAAAACCAACCCAGCAACAGTTGGCGAGTAGAAGATGGAACTTTGCATTGCATGCCGTTTGACTCAGCTGAACAGCGCGCTGATCTCGTTACAATAGATCAATATGAAAACTTCGAACTTCAATTTGACTGGAAGATTGGATATCAGGGTAACAGCGGAGTGATGTTCCGCGTGTCAGAGGAGTTCGATCAGCCCTATCTTACCGGACCGGAGTACCAGTTGCTGGATGATGTCGGGTATCCTGGTGAATCGAAAGACGCTAACAAGACCGGGGCCAACTTCGATATGCAAGCACCTGAGGCCAGAACAGCAAAGCCACAAGGCGAGTGGAATACATCTCGATTGCTGGTGAACGGGAACCATGTGGAGCATTGGCTCAACGGGATAAAAGTATTGAGCTACGATTTAGGCTCTGAGGAATGGCTACAGCAGAAAGCCAATTGCAAATGGAAAGATGTGGATTCCTATGGATCGAATTCAATTGGACACATCGACTTACAGGATCATTCCATGGAAGCATGGTTTAGAAATATTATGATCCGAACGCTGTAACTCTCACTTCATTTTCTTTTTGAGTCCGTCTTTCTACATTGCACACCATGTGCGGCATCACTGGCATTTTTGCTTTCAACCTGGTCGGCAAATTCAACATGATCAATGTGACGGCAGCCACCATGGCCCTGTCAAAACGTGGCCCTGATTTTCAAGATATTTATACTGACAGTTGGGTAGGATTAGGTCATCGAAGACTATCCATCATTGATACAAGCCAAGCAGGCAATCAACCCATGTGGGATGAAAACAAACGTTATTGCATCGTTTTCAATGGTGAAGTTTTCAATTATCGCGAGTTAAGAGAGGAACTTAAACAACAAGGGGTAACCTTTCGGTCTGATTCAGACACAGAAGTATTGCTAAAGCTCTTCATAAGAGAAAAGGAAAGCTGCCTGCAGAAACTGAACGGGTTCTTTGCATTTTGTATTTACGATTTACAGGAGCAAAGTCTTTTTGTTGCTCGCGATCGTTATGGCATCAAGCCACTACTCTACCTGATGGATGAAGATAAATTCATCTTTGGGTCAGAGATGAAGGCGCTCATCCAGTATGGTATTGAAAAAAAGATTGACTATGCCTCTCTGCATGCATTCCTCCAACTCAACTATATCCCCGGCCCAAATTCAATTTTTACTAACGTCAAAAAACTTCAACCGGGACATTATTTAAAGGTGCAGAGAGGAAAGGTCGAAGAGCGACAATACTACACACTTCCAACGCCCGTTGATTCGGCACCTCTTTCCTATGAATCAGCAAAAGAAAAGTTCAAAGCTATTTTAGAGGAATCCGTTAGAAAAAGGTTGGTGGCCGATGTGCCCCTGGGATCATTCCTAAGTGGCGGCATTGACTCCTCCATCGTTGCGGGACTTGCCGCAAAACATAAACCGGACTTACACACTTTTAGTATTGGCTTTAAAGACGAGCCTTTCTTTGACGAAACTCACTATGCCAATCTCGTTGCAAAACACTTTAATACCAGCCATACCGTTTTCTCACTGAGCAATGATGACCTTTACTCTCATCTCCACTCCATCCTTGATTACATAGACGAACCGTTTGCAGATTCATCCGCAATAGCTGTTTACATTTTAAGTAAGGAGACCAGGAAGCATGCAACGGTAGCATTGTCAGGTGATGGCGCAGACGAATTGCTGGCGGGCTACAACAAACACGAAGCAGCCTTTATAATGCTCCATCCAGGGTGGAAGGAGAAATTGGTTTCAAGTCTTGGTGCCCTTTGGAGAAATCTACCGAAGTCTCGCAACTCCATGTTGTTCAACAAATTCAGGCAATTGGATCGATTCTCAAAAGCAATGAAGCTGAGCCCTGCCGACCGCTATTGGCATTTGGCAGCTTTTACAAGTGATGCCGAAAGTCGAAGCCTCTTTTCATCACAATCACTCGAACAATTAGATTCCGATATTTTTCGCCAAAGAAAAGACGGCTGGCTTACCGAAGTAGCCAAGGAAAATTCTATCAACGCCCTGCTTCGCAATGACCTCCACCTGGTTCTACCCAATGATATGCTGACAAAAGTTGACATGATGTCGATGGCCAACAGCCTGGAAGTAAGGGTGCCTTTTCTCGACTACGAACTGGTAAACTTTGTAACCTCGCTTCCGGACGAATATAAAATCAACTCTCGTTTGCGCAAACGGCTAGCCCAGGATGCCTTCAAAGACATGCTGCCTTCAAGATTGTACAATCGGCCCAAAAAAGGCTTTGAGGTTCCTTTGCTGAAATGGTTTCGAACGGAGATGAAATCTTTGATTACGGATGACTTGCTTTCACAAAAAAGAATTGAAGAACAGGGGATTTTCAATTATGAAGCGGTAAAGACCCTCAAACAACAATTATTTTCCAGAAATCCTGGTGACGTTCATGCGAGAATCTGGGGGCTGATTGTTTTTCAATGGTGGTATAAAAAAATAATGAGCAGCTAGGTACCCATTGCCGAATGACTATGAAAAATATTCTGAAACTCGAGGAAGTGGCCCTGCTTGGATTGGCAATCTACCTCAACTCTTATCTCCCATTTCCAACCTGGGTTTTCTGGGCTTTGTTCCTGGCACCAGACATCGGGATGCTGGGATATGTTGTAAATCCGAAAGTAGGTGCATTCGCATACAACGTGTTCCATCATAAGGGGATTGCAATCCTTTGCTACCTTGCAGGCTACTTTCTAATCATTCACGAGCTCACGCTGGCCGGAGTGATTCTATTGGGGCATAGCTCTTTCGATCGAATTTTAGGATATGGACTAAAATTCAGTGACAGCTTTCAACATACTCATCTCGGTATGATAGGAAAGAATGCCCGGTCCTAACTTTATCCTTTCTTCTGTTCCTTGGCCCACATATCGCGCAGTGTCACTGTGCGATTGAAAACCAATTTGTCGGATGTTGATTCCTTATCAAGACAGAAGTAACCAGTTCGCATAAATTGAAACCGATCATCAGGCTTGGCTTTTTTGAGTTCCGGCTCAACCCATGCTTTCTGGATCTTTAGTGAGTCAGGGTTCAAATGGTTTTTGAAGTCGTCTTCGATTGCACCCATATCCTCAGTATTAAACAGCCTGTCGTAAAGCCGAACTTCAGCCTCCACAGCATGAGCAACACTCACCCAATGGATCACGCCTTTTACACTTAACCCAGAGTTGTCAGACCCACTTTTGCTTTCTGGAAAGTAAA
>DAORAG010000126.1:0-7844 GCA_035344095.1 Cyclobacteriaceae bacterium
CGATAAGGTTGTACTTGATGATTATATTTTTCTCGGGTATGCCGATACCATCGCTCACAAGGGGGCTCTTCCTTCTTATTTTGAAAAGACAATTTATTGGGAGGAAGCCGATACACTCGTGGTTGAAGATAATGTATCAGGGCTTGACATTGTTTCTGTTTTCCGACCGGCTCCGCCAGCCGATGGTCAAGGTGTTATTTCTGGTATTTTTTCTGAGGATGTCCCTGATGATCCCGGTGGGCGCGTATTGCGAAATGCAAGAGTGAGACGTGCGGGATGTAGTTTGAGACGGGTGGAGCGGACCAGTCGAGGTAATGAAGTGATTTTGACGCTAGTGGCATTTACGTTTACTGATGATGAAGGTGCGTTCGAATTTGGCAAATTAGATCCGGGTGAGTATCGCCTCAATATTCAGTATCCTGGTTATCCGATGGATCCCACCTCGTTTATTGATATCACGATTGGTAGTTCTGTGCTTGATCGAAACGTAGGTGTAGAAGCCAACGTAGAAGATGGCCAGATTGTGGTAAGGAAATTGGTCATTACCGGAGTGGAAGACCGGGAGATTCCCGTGACCGCATTTCCGAACCCTTCAAGACATCAGGTTAGCATTAAAAGCCGAACAGGCAATGCAGCTGGGTTCAAAATTTCTATCTCAGACTTACGAGGAAGAAAATTGTCACCAGCCATGACCTACGATGAGATTGACTCACTTTGGTCGGTTGATGTTAGTTCGCTACCCATCGGAGCTTATTTGATTAGTGTCAGCGACATGGGCACTGAATATCAATTGAAGCTGATAGTGGCTGATCAATAGTCGTTTCACCAAGCACAATGAGCATAACAGAAACTGGTTCTTTTTTCAGAATGAAATTTTGGACCAGTTTCTTTTTATTTCTTCCTTTCTTCTGCCAGGTTTCTTGGGTATGCAATGCGCAATCATTCGATGAAAACTATCGAAGAATAGACTCATTGTATCACGCGGGAGAAACTGAGGAGGTCATAAATCTTGAACAGCAAATTCTTCCTCAACTCGGTCAGCGGGTAGATACCCTTGCTGCCAATGTACTTTTTTATATTGGAGACGCCTACATGTCAGGCTATGACATGGACAAAGCCATCCGATACTTCAACAGAGAAAGAGACATACGAAAACAAATCTTACCGATTGATCCGGACGGTTACAGCAATTCGCTCTATAATTTGATGTTTGTGTACCTTGAAAACGGAGCTGCCGACCTGGCCATTGAAATAGGAAGGGAGTTACTGGAATTTGACAAATCCAATTACACAATTAACAGTGAAAAGTATGTTTGGTCAGCCATTGATTATTTCAACGTCTTGCTGGAAGTCGATAGGTGGTCAGAGGCAGAAGCAGAGGCCAGAAGTCTATTGGCGGCACTTGCCGATGATGCAAAGCTAAGATCACTTGTTGAGACAAAACTTGGCCTGTTATACACTTACCGAGGTCTTTACAGCAAGGCCACGCGTTGTTATTCCAATGCTCTGCCTCAGATGGCAACTACTTACGGTGACAGCTCAGAAGAATATCATATTAGTCAGGCTGACTATGCCAACCTTTTGATGGCACAGGGAAAGTATGATCTGGCTGAAGAGATTTTAGTGAATTCGCTTGAGATCATACGAAATGCAAACTGGCTTTCACGCGATCAAGTTTATTTCGCGGCACTCAACAACTTATCAATCATTTACACTCTTCTGGGTCAATTTGATCGGGCGCAAAGTATGTTGAACACTGTTTTGAGCAATGATAGCACAACACTGGGAGTTGATAACCCGGATTTTGCCATAAGCCTCTCTAACCTTGGACAACTTTACACGGATCAGGCGAGATACGCTGAAGCGCAAACTACTTTGCAGCAAGCTATTGCCATCCTGGACGCAAATGGAGAGTCGAGCTCGGTGTCGTATGCACGCAAGCTCAATAATTTGGCCAGGAACTATCAGTATGCCGGTCAGGTGGCACAGGCCGTTCCGTTGCTCGAGCGTGCCCTTAAAATATTTGAAGACAATCTTGGTAAGGATTCTCCTGAGTATGCTACCGCGTTACTTAACCTGGGGATGGCGCAGCTGGCAACGAGCCCGGCCGCGGGATATTCAAATCTAAAAAGAGCAGAGAGCCTGAGAAGAAAGCTGTTGGGGCGGAAGCATCCTTTGTATGCTGAGTCACTTGAAAAACTTGCGCTCTACCAGTGGAAAAAAAGAAATAAGAAGGAAGTGCGCAGGCTGATGGGCGCTGTTTTCGACAACTACTTCGATCAAGTCAGTGACTTTTTTCCGGTGTTGACAGAGGAGGAAAAGGCAAACCTTTTCCAAAACTCCATCAGGCCAAGCCAGGAAATTTACGCTTCCTGGGTGACAGATTCCGGTAACAGTGACCCAGAAACGCTGGGAGAGCTTTATACGATAACTATAAATACTAAAGGACTTATCCTTTATGCTACCGATAGAGTGCGTCAGAAGATATTGCAGAGTGGAGACAGTTCTCTTATCGAACTTTATGAGTCATGGGAGTCTCAAAAAGAATTGCTGGCCTTTTACTATAGCAACAATCAAAATCCTGCTCAGGTTGATTCGCTACTGCTTGTTTCACAGTCTACTGAAAAGGAATTAGCTCGGAGATCAGCGACCTTTAGTCGCGATATCATCAGACCGCAGCGCAACTGGAAAGAGATCCAGTCAGTATTAAAACCTGGGGAAGCAGCCCTGGAGATAATAAGGTTCAAAAAATATGATGTAGACTCATTGAAATTTGGAGATGCCATCCACTACGCCTGCCTGATCCTTACCAGTGAGACAAAGACGGGCCCTAAAATCGTCCTCCTTCGCGAGGGAAACCTGTTGGAAAACCGATACCTGAGTTACTATCGCAACGGAATTCAATTTAAAGTAGATGATGAATATACCTACGGGTATTTCTGGGAGCCAATTAACCGTCAGCTAAGATTGCTAGGTGTAGAAAAGCTTTTCCTTTCTCCAGACGGAGCATATAATCTTTTGTCACTACCATCGATTAAAAATCCGGAGACTCAGAAATACCTATTGGAGGAATTTGATATCCATCTGATTGGAAGCACAAGGGATTTGCTGTCTACAGCGACTAAGAAGTCGATGGGGCAAAGCAGTTTGTTAATCGGGTATCCGCAGTACAACTTGAATCAAAAAAAGGATGAAAAGTCTGTTCGGTCAGAGCAGCCGGTATTGATGAGCCGTTCCATTCGTGGTTCCCTTTCAAGATTTCTGAGAGGACAAAATGGTATCGCAGAGTTGCCCGGTACAAAAAAGGAAGTCGAACTGGTTTCGCTGGAATTGCAAAAGACGCACCAACCCATCGTCTTGCTGGCCACGGAGGCTACCGAACAGAGAATCAAACAAACGGAGAGCCCCGACATCCTTCACATCGCAACTCACGGATATTTTCTTGAAGACGGCCCAAAACAGAAAACACCAAATCCATTATTAAACTCCGGACTGATATTAGCAGGCGCTACTGATTTTATCCGAAGTGGGGAAAACCCGCTACATGCTGAAGATGATGGAGTATTGACAGCCTACGAAGCGATGAACCTTGCTCTTGACAACACCAATCTTGTAGTGCTATCGGCTTGCGAGACCGGTTTGGGAACGGTACAAAGTGGCGAAGGTGTCTACGGACTTCAAAGGGCCTTTCAGCTGGCAGGAGCAAAATATATCATCATGAGTTTATGGCCGGTTGACGATGAAGCTACCCAGTTTCTTATGAGTGAGTTTTACCAGCGGTGGTCAAAAGTCGATGACATTCGCCTTGCTTTTAAAGAGGCACAGCTTGAGACCAAAGCCAGATTTGGAGCTTCCTATTATTGGGGAGCATTTGTCCTTGTGGGGATTTAATACCACCGCCTGGCTACAGCATCGCCACTACGGTCACTGCTGCTTCCTCACCTTTGTTGCCCCATTTTCCTCCTGCTCTTTCCAGCGCTTGTTTTTTATCCAGTGTGGTTAGCACACCAAACGCTACTGGTTTTTCATAGTCGAGATTGACGCGCATGATACCGTTGGCCACGGCCTGGCAGATATAATCGAAGTGGGGTGTCTCGCCCTGGATCACACATCCAAGGCAAATCACTGCATCGATATTTTTCTTTTTGGCAAGGCGTTGTGCGGCCAGAGGAAGCTCATAACTACCAGGTACATTCACCCGAATAATGTTCGACTTTTTGACACCCATACCAAGCAGTGAATTATATGCTCCTTCAAATAAGGCTTCGGTCACATCCTCATTCCATTCTGCCACCACGATTCCAAACTCTTTCCGTTCGAGATTGACTTTGCTTTTCGCTGTTGCTGATTTCAATGGTCCTGCCATAAACCCTAAGATTTAGAGAATAAAAAAGGGGATAGACGCTATCCCCTTCAAATTTAGCTAACAAATTCTAGGAGTTGGAATCCAAACGCGCCTTGTATTTGCGGGCGTTTTGATATTCTGATGAATCCCAGAACTCATCTATGATTCTTTGATAAGCTTGTTTTGCTTTATCGTTTTGGTTCAGTTTTTCGTAGGCCAATGCTTCCTTCATCAGGTAAGTAGGTGTGAAAAATTTGTTGGGCTTATAGTTCGAGGCCTTGTTGTAATACTTGGATGCAGACTCGTAGTCTTTTAATTCCATATACGCATCGCCCATCAGGCTGTATGCGCGAGGTTGAATAAGAATGTCATCTGAATCGAAATCCTCGAAGTAGTAGATAGCCAGTTGATACTTTCCTTGCTTTAGGCAGATCGCTCCGGCATAGAAGTTCGCCAGGTTAGCCGCGTCTGTCATTCCGAAGTCATCAATGATTTGTTCGAAACCGAGGTTGTTGCCATCACCTTTTAGTGCCAGGTTCAGGCTATCGGCTTCAAAATAATAGACAGCCTGGAACATCTCTTTTTGAGCTATCTCCTCTTGCGTTCCAACATAGTATCTGAATCCAAAGTACCCACCAACGATCAGTAACAGCACGCCCACCACACCGAAGACAATCTTCGGATTATTTTCAATCCAGTGCTCAACGCCTTCTACCTTTTCGGCAATGACTTCAGGATTCTCGAGTAAATCCTTGTTTTCTTCTTTTTTGGCCATGATCAAAAAATATTGACACTATCCAAGTGTAGTTTTGAGGATAGGGCTGCAAAACTAAGAATTAGCAAATACTAAACAAAAGCTTATCAATCAGTGATGTAGGGGTAGTCCGGCTGGGCATACACATCGCGCATAGCCTCGCTCGGATCGGGGTAGTTCGACTCTTCAGCAAACTTGACGCTTTCCTCAACGATACCATTTATCTTTTCATCAATGGCATCCAGGTCCTTTTGAGAAGCCATTTTGCCATCAAGGATTGACTTTTTCACCACTTCAATGGGATCTCTCTTTTTGTAGTCCTCCACTTCTTCTTTAGAGCGGTATTTTGCCGGATCCGACATGGAGTGGCCTTTGTATCTATAAGTTCTAAATTCTAACAGAGTTGGACCATCGCCTTTTCTTGCCCGCTCAGCGGCCTTGCTCACGGCCTCATGCACAGCTTCGGGACTCATACCGTCTACGGGTTCAGCAGGCATGTCATAGGAATCAGCCAGCGTGTATAACTCAGTCACGTTGGATGTTCGCTTTACAGAAGTCCCCATGGCGTAACCGTTATTTTCAATAACAAAGATCACTGGTAGTTTCCATAGCATCGCCAAATTCAGCGCCTCATGAAATGCACCCTGGCGCACTGCACCATCTCCCATATAGCAGATGCAAAGGTTTTTCGTTTTGTTGTACTTTTCAGCAAAACCGATGCCTGCTCCAAGCGGAATTTGACCTCCGACAATTCCATGTCCACCAAAGAAGTTATGCTCTTTATCAAACATGTGCATTGAGCCGCCCTTTCCCTTAGAGATGCCGGTCTCCTTTGCGAAGAGTTCTGCCATCACGGCTTTTGGATCAGACCCTAAAATAAGCGGATGCGCATGGTCGCGATAAGCTGTGATCCACTTGTCTCCTTTTTCCAGGGCTGTAAATGCACCAGCGGCACATGCTTCCTGACCTATGTACAAATGGCAAAACCCGCGTATTTTTTGCTGTCCGTACAACTGTCCTGCCTTCTCCTCAAATTTCCTCATCAGTTGCATGCTCTCGTACCAGAAAAGGTAGGTTTCCTTTGAGAATTCGGACTTTCCACTCTTTTTGGCTGATTTGCTTTTCGCTTGGGTACTGGTAGCCATTTATGTTAATTTTGATGGTAGTGAACTGCGAAAATACGGCAGCAGAGCTCAATCGCCAAACCTCCATTATAAATCGGTGCACCTAACAGACCTCATTCTTTTTGACTTTAAAAACTACTCGGAAGCTCACTTTAGCTTTGAGGGTAGGGTCAATTGTTTTTTGGGTAAGAATGGGGTCGGCAAAACAAATATTTTGGATGCCATCCACTATCTGGCATTCACCAAGAGTTCACTCCTTTCTTCAGATGCCCAAAATGTGCGGCACGGTAGTTCACAATTCATTGTAAAGGGCAAATTCTATAATGACGACCGTTTAACAGAAGTAGCCTGTAGTTACGCGCCTGGAATAAAAAAATCCATCATCGTTGATGGAAAAGAAACATCACGGCTGGCAGATCATATTGGTAAATATCCGATCGTGCTTATTGCACCTAACGACATCGAACTGATTTGGGGTGGAGGGGAGATGAGAAGGAAATTTTTTGATAGTCTCATATCCCAATTAAACAGAAACTACCTGGAGCAACTGATGAAATACAATCACCAGTTGAGACAACGGAATAGTCTGCTTCGTCAGGCCGATAACGGCCGTGTAGATCGCGATTTGCTGAATACATATGATCACAACTTGGCTGAAACTGGTAAGGTAATTTACCAGGTGCGAAGAGAGTTTTTGAACCGACTATTACCCTTGTTTAAGAAACACTATCAGTTTCTGTCTGGAAGCGTTGATGAGGAAGTTGATATCACCTACAAATCAGATTGCAATGACGCAGACCTTATCGACTTGCTAAAGGAATCTTATCGGAGAGATCTTGCGTTGCAAAGGACATGCGTGGGTGTTCATCGGGATGATTTCGTTTTCACATTAAATGGCCACGAGCTAAAGCGAATCGGATCGCAGGGGCAGCAGAAGTCATTCTTAATTGGATTGAAATTGGCAGAGTTTCAAAGTATTGAAATTGCAAAAGGTCTCAAACCACTATTGCTCCTGGATGACATCTTTGACAAGTTGGATGACGATCGCATACACAAGCTGGTGTCGCTGGTAGTACAGGGCACATTTGGGCAGTTGTTTATTACAGATGCCCGACCAGACAGAAGTCAGGGTCTGTTGAAAGAGGCGAACGTACAGGCGGAACTATTTCAGATCGAGGGCGGTAAACTGATAGAAGTATTATGAGCCGAAAAGATTCCGGAGATGCAAGACATATAGGTCAGGCAATCAGTGAGTTGCTGAATTCCTATCATCTGAAATCAAAGTTTGATGAGGCGAACCTTATCGGTTCTTGGGAAAAAGTAGTGGGCAAACCAGTGGCCAGGCGAACCCGCAAAGTGTACATTAGAAATAAGGTCTTGTTTGTTCAGCTGGATTCACCCGCGATGAAACAAGACATTACCCTTCATAAGAGCCAGATCCTTGAGATCTTCCACAAAGAGTTTGGAGGTGATGTTGTCTCAGAAATAGTCCTTCTTTAACGGCCTAAAATCGTACACCGCATAAACATGGGCCTATGCCACAAATGTGAGCCCTTAGTTTGGCTATACCGAAAAACCGTATAATTTTGCACTCCTATTTTTCAGGAAAGCGCTGAAAATA
>DAORAG010000127.1:0-7807 GCA_035344095.1 Cyclobacteriaceae bacterium
ATATTACCACTCGAAACATTATGCGCTGTAAGATCAATGGTCCCTCCGGCTACGATAGCCGGGCTGATCTTCGCAAGATTCAAAAGTTTTGTATACGTAGCTCTCAATTTCTTTTGTTCAGCACTAAGTTGACCACCATCACAGCGGCCGCCATTCAACCATTTTTGGTGCTCGGGAACTCCCCAATAATCAAAAATGGTCGTCCTTCCATCATCGCCCTGAAATCCCTCAACTCCAGCACCGGGCTCGCCTACCTCCTGTCCAAAATAGATCATCACAGGCCCACGATCCACTACACTGCTGATCAGCATCGCTGGAATAGCTTTCCAAGGATCGCCTGCAAAAAAGGGGGAGGCAATTCGTTGCTCGTCATGGTTCTCCAAGAAATGAAGCATATTGGCATTAATACCTTCAAGGCTTGATTGGATCTTAGGAATGTCAGTTGTTGTGCTCCTGCCGTTAATCAGCAATCGAAGCGTATCATACAACTGAACCTTGTCGTACAAAAAATCAAAACCGCCTTTTTTGATGTAATCGCGATAAGCTGATGGATTGTAAATCTCAGCAATGAAAGTCACATTTTCGTTCGCTTGCTTAACCTGCGGTATCGCCCACTGCCAAAACTCTACTGGCACCATCTCAGCCATATCGCATCGAAAGCCGTCAACACCCTTTTTAACCCAATACAAGAGGATATCCCGCATCTTTATCCAAGTATCTGGAATTGGATCGAAATGGGTGGTATTGTTGTTTAGTATGTCTACGCCATAATTCAGCTTCACAGTTTCAAACCATTCGTTTATGCCTGGCGAAGCTGTGAACTGGTTGTTTCCCGTTACTTTGGCAGGCGTCTCCTCAAACTTTCCATCTTTGGTTGGAAAGCTGTTGTCCGGTCCCAGCGAATTATAATCTGCGGGCACCTGAAATGATTCCCCTGGTAGATAGTAAAAATTGTTGCTGGCCAGGAAGGCTTTGGTATTGTCGTCTCCCTCTCCAAGGTCTCTCACACCGTCAGGCTTCTTATCCGAGTGGTACGCGCGAGCTACGTGATTGGGCACGAAGTCAATAATAACCTTAAGGTCGTTTCTGTGGGTGCGTTCCACAAGCAACTCAAATTCCTCCATTCGCTTTTCAACATGAACTGCCAAATCCGGGTTGACGTCATAGTAGTCTTTGATTGCGTAAGGTGAACCTGCCCTGCCCTTTACCACATCGGCATCATCAAGGGGTATGCCATTAGCCGTATAGTCCGTAAGTACGGCATGTTCGATTATGCCGGTGTACCAAACATGGGTTATCCCGAGTTCTTTCAGAGACAGCAGGGCCTTGTCACTGATATCATCAAATTTTCCAACGCCATTTTCCTCAAGCGTCCCGTAGGTTTTGTTGACCTGCTTTTGATTTCCAAACAGTCGCGTCATCATCTGGTAGACGACCATTTTCTGCGGTTTCTTTTCGGCTTGGGATGACTCAGAATCCATTTGCAAAGTGCAAGCTGCACCAAAAAGTAAGATAACAAATGGGGCAAATCTTATCATTCTTAAAGATAAGGAATGAAACCACCCAGCTTGGGAGCACCAAAACAAAATTTACTGCAAACGATTGCGATTACGATGGCCTTCCAAAAATCCACAAAAGGCCTATATCTGACTTCTATTGCAATGAAAAATGAAATTATATTCCTATGTTGATTTATAATTTCAGTTTCTATGAATCTTAATATCCAAGCAGAAAAACAAAACACTTTTGATGCTATAGTTGTGGGCACGGGCATTAGCGGAGGGTGGGCCGCGAAGGAGCTCAGCGAGAAAGGTCTTAAAACGCTGGTTCTTGAAAGAGGACGTGATGTGAAACATCCCTCTTACCCTACAGCCACTAAAAATCCCTGGGACTTGCCGAACGGTGATCGCCCTACGCAGGAGGATCTACGAAAACAAGGCGTTCAGGCGCGGACGGGTTATACCATTAAACCCTCCACGAGCCATTGGTTTGTAAATGACCTGGACCATCCATATACAGAAATAAATCGCTTTGACTGGATGCGTGGCTACCACGTGGGTGGCCGTTCAATCATGTGGGGCAGGCAGAGCTATCGCCTAAGTGAAATGGATTTTGAGGCTAACGCGAAGGATGGGATCGCGATCGACTGGCCGGTGCGGTATAAAGATATTGCGCCCTGGTACGATTACGTAGAGTCTTACATCGGAGTGAGTGGCTCCGCTGAAAACATTCCTCACCTGCCTGACGGAAAGTTTCTTCCACCCATGGAGCTCAATTGCGTGGAGCTTGACTTGAAAAAGTCAATGAAGGAAAAATTTAACCGCGATCTAACCATTGGGCGTGTAGCACACGCAACAGCACCACTACCCCACACCCCCTGGCGTGGCACATGCCAATATAGAAATCTTTGCAGCAGAGGTTGTCCGTATGGCGCATACTTCAGCAGCAATTCATGCACGCTACCGGCTTCGGAAAAATCAGGCAATATGACCCTGAGGCCTAATTCGGTTGTTTATGAAATAATCTATGACGAGCAAAAAGGAAGAGCCACAGGAGTAAAACTGGTAGACGGAGAAACTGGTGAGGAAATGGAATATTATGCTAAAATAATTTTCCTGTGCGCTTCCACGTTTGGTTCCACTTTCATCATGTTGAATTCCATCTCCAACCGTTTTCCGAATGGCTTCGGCAATGATAGTGGAGAGCTGGGATGCAACATCATGGACCATCACCTCAGTGTGGGTGCAGAAGCTCAGGTTGATGGATACGAAGACAAATATTATTTCGGAAGACGGGCCAACGGTGTTTACATACCACGATATAGAAACATAGGTAAAGACAAACGCGATTACCTCCGCGGCTTTGGTTACCAGGGTGGCGCGAGTCGTGGTGGTTGGTCACGTAGTGCTGAAGAAGAATTGCTGGGAGCCGACTTAAAGCAAGCTGTTGCCACCCCGGGTGGCTGGTCAATAGGACTTGGTGGTTTTGGCGAAATTTTGCCCTACCACAATAATAAAGTCGTAATCAACAAAGACAAGAAAGATGTAAACGGTCTTCCTACGCTGACATTTGATGCCATCCTGAGGGAAAATGAGTTGAAGATGCGAAAGGATATGGCCGATGATGCTGCCGAAATGCTTGAGGCCGCTGGTTTCAAAAACATCCGCAAATATGATCGTGAAACAGGTGTTGGTCTCGGCATCCACGAAATGGGAACTGCCCGTATGGGGAAAGATCCCAAAACTTCAGTCCTTAATAAGTGGAATCAAGTTCATGCTTGTAAGAATGTATTCGTTACCGATGGATCTTTTATGACTTCGGCAGGTTGTCAGAATCCATCACTTGGCTATATGGCCTTTACGGCAAGAGCTGCGAACTACGCAGTGGACGAGCTTAAAAAAGGTAATCTGTAACATCTATAAATAGATAATGAAATGAATCAACTCATGGATAGAAGAGAAGCAATCCGCAAGACAGCTATGCTTATGGGCGCAGCAGTATCTGCATCTGCATTGACAGGCATTCTGCAGGGTTGTAAAGCAGCTCCGGAACTGGTTTATGTGCCGGACTTCTTCACTGAAGACCAAGCCAGAATAGTGACTGAAGTGGCGGAAATCATTATGCCGAAAACAGATACCCCCGGAGCGAAGGATGTCGGAGTACCTGGTTTTATTGACAAGATTTTGAAAGACTGTTACAAAAAAGAAGATCAGGATCGATTTATCGCAGGCCTTACTGCTTTTGACGAAGAGGCAAAGAAGAACTACGGTGACAGCTTCATCTACTGCGAACCAGCGCAGCAAGCCGAGCACGTGGCGAAGGTTCACGCAGCGGCATTGTCGCAACCCAAGGAACAAAGAGACGCTAATAAGCCGTTTATTCTAATGGCCAAAGAGCTTACGCTGTTAGGTTTCTTTACGTCAGAGCCAGGAGCTACGCAAGTACTTCAATACGAAGCTGTGCCAGGTTCATACAAGGGTTGTATACCAGTGTCGGAAGCTGGTAACGGTAAAACCTGGGCTACGTAAGGTTAAGCGATATTCCTCAAAGTTTTAACCTCACCCCATCCCAAACTTTCCTTGCTCAAAAAATAGAAGTTCCCCTCTCCGTATGGAGAGGGGTGCATAACTTGTGCAGTAGCTGATGAGCCGGAATGGGTGAGGCGAGTCAATGCCCTATACATCACACAACACGATAGCCTCCTGCAAGGAGGCTATTTTATTTTCTTTGGTCGGAATGAACTCCTGTGCGACAAATCCCTTGAAGCCAGTCTTGACAATGGCGCGCATGATTGCAGGATAGTACAATTCCTGCGTTTCGTCTATCTCATGGCGACCAGGTACGCCCGCAGTGTGGTAGTGGGCAATGTATTTACTGTATTTATTAATGGTTGCAATCACATCGCCCTCCATGATTTGCATGTGGTAGATGTCATACAAAAGTCTGAAATTATCAGAACCTGTCTTCTCACATAGCTTCACACCCCATGGCGTAGTGTCGCATTGATAGTCGGGATGATCGACTTTACTGTTGAGCAACTCCATGCAAACCGTGATGTTGTTCTTAGCTGCAATCTTCAAAATGGGCTCAAGACCTCTGGCGCAGTTGTCAAGACCTTTCTCTGAATCCAATCCATTGGCATTACCGCTAAAGCATATCAGATTCTTTATGCCTGCGTCCACAGCCAAAGGAATGGCAGTTTCAAAATCTTTCAACAACTTATTGTGAAGGGAAGTATCATTTAGTCCTTTGGTCAAGGGCAAATCGGAAGCATAACCCATCGCGCAAGTGAGGCCATGCTTTATGACGACTTTCCATTCATCTGCCTTAAGTAAATCGATTGAGGCAATTCCCATCGCCTTAGAGGCAATCACCAGATCTTCTAGCGGCATTGAATTGTAACACCATCTGCAAACTGAGTGATTAACATTTCCTTTCAGCTTGACATCTTTTATCTCGTCCGCAAAACTCATCGATGGAATACCTAGCGTGGCAGTAGCTCCCACTGCCATTTGCTTCAATGCTTGCTTGCGGGATATTTTCATGGTCAGATGGTTTTCAAATAGTTGTATCCATTTGTTACGCTCTCAAATTCTGAAGAAGCATAGTTCTCTTGCTCCAAATAGAAGTGAACGAGTCCAGCCTGTTCAGCTTTAGCAAAAATTGCCTTGAAGTCAATCGCTCCCGATCCCACATCGGCCTGCATTTTAGGGTTTGCTTTGTCCATGTCCTTCACATGCCATTGGTGGAACCGGCCCGGATACTGATTAAAATAAGCCAATGGATCTTTGCCAGCGTAAGTTATCCAATACAAATCAAGCTCCATTGAAATCGAAGGATCAAGTTCCTGTAACATTACATCGTAAGGGATTTGTCCATCTATTTCTACAAACTCGAATTCGTGATTGTGGTAGGCTAATTTGATGCCAGCACTTTTACAGGTTTCATTGGCTTTGTTTAGCATTTCACAAGTCTGCTTGTACTGGTCCATGGTTTCTCTTTCCGTTTGATCAAGGTAGGCGAGTACCATATATTCCTGCCCGATGTTCTTCGCATCTGCTACGGCCGCTTCCCAGCCATTGGTGATCGTACTGGGTTGTTCAGGGTGTGCAAGGCCAAGACTATAATGTCCGCTCGTGATCTTCATGCCCATATCCTTGATCATGGAGTTGAAATCACCGTAAGGCATTCCAAAAATCTGGCCGTTGCCGTAGGAATAACATTCCAGTTCTTTGAAGCCAATGTCAGCCACTTTCTGCATGGTTCCTTTCACATCTCCACCGATAATGTTCCTGAGGGTATAAAGTTGAATACCCATTGTTTTGGAGGCTGCAGGGCTCGCTCCACAGGCATAAAGGTAAGCTCCCGCAGATGCCAGAGCTGACCGCTGAATGAACTCTCTTCTATTCATTAGATTGATTTTAAAGTTCTCTGATCTTAATATTCCTGTACCAGACTTTGTTTCCATGGTCTTGCAGCACCAAATGGCCTTTCTTGGCTTTGCCGAAGTAAGGAAGGTCTTTGAACTTGCTCTGAGCCACCATCACCTCCCATTCAGGAGAGCGCATATCAGCAGAAACTACATTCTCTCCATTCAACCAAAACTTAAGCTTTCCCTGATCCGACAGGATTCTAACTTCATTCCATTCACCAGCTGGCTTCACAGTTTCGGTGCTACAGGAAATCATGTCGTACAAGTCGCCTGCACGATGCTTTATAATCTTTGCATCAGGATGGCATGTGTTGTCAAGCACCTGCATTTCAGGGCCTGTATGCCAGGGCTCTTGAAAAGTGCTGTCGGCTACCACGTTGAACATAATTCCGCTATTACCGCAAGGGCTGATCTTCCATTCGATGCTGAACTCAAAGTTTTCATACTCATTTACGGTCATCAAATCGCCAGCGTCAACAATCTTCCCCCCTTCCGTATTCGAATCATCAAGCACAATCGCACCGTCATCCACCTTCCACGCACTTCCGGGTTGATCTGACTTATAACTTCTCCATCCGTCAAGCGATGCTCCATCGAACAGCGACACCCATTCTTCATTTGCCTGAGTTTCTGTCGTGGCAGACTCAGTAGATGCTGCAGATTCATTTTGATTTTTACCCGAGCACCCGGCCAGGAACACAAGCGCGATTAATAAAATCCTCATAGTTAGTTTTAGTTGAGTACAGCTTAAAGGCCTAAAAGTTTCTTGTTCAAATTTTTATCGGACCCCGCGGATGCGAAATCATCAAACGTCTTGTCTGTCACACGGATAATGTGATCACTGATCAACTTCGCTCCCTCCTTCGCTCCCTGTTCAGGATGTTTGATGCAGCACTCCCACTCAAGCACGGCCCAACCGTCATAGCCGTATTGCGTAAGTTTCGAGAAGATTGACTTCCAGTTTACTTGTCCGTCACCGGGTGACCTGAATCGTCCTGGACGATCAATCCAATCCTGGTAACCACCGTACGCTCCACTTCTGCCTGTTGGGTTAAACTCCGCATCCTTCACATGGAACATCTTAATGTATTCATGGTAGATGTCGATGTATTGCAGATAGTCAAGTTGCTGGAGGATAAAGTGGCTGGGGTCGTAGAGAATCTTTGCCCGTGGGTGATTTTTAGTTGCTTCAAGAAAACGTTCGAACGTAACACCATCGTGAAGGTCCTCTCCCGGATGAATTTCGTAGCACACATCCACCCCTACCTTATCGAAAGCATTGAGAATGGGAAGCCATCTTTTAGCCAGTTCCTTGAACCCTGCATCCACCAATCCCGCGGGCCTTTGTGGCCACGGGTTCATCGTATGCCAAAGTAGCGCGCCTGAAAAAGTAGCGTGCGCTTTGAGTCCGAGGTTTTTGCTTGCCTTTGCCGCCAGCTTTACCTGGTCTACTGCCCATTCCGTTCTGGCTTTGTAATTGCCTCTCAATTTCTTTGGAGCAAAATTGTCAAAGATGAGATTGTCAGCAGGATGAACAGCTACAAGCTGTCCCTGAATGTGTGTACTCAATTCAGAAATTGTGACGCCCCACTCTTCAATCTTGCCCTTGTACTCATCAGCAAAAGTCTTGCTTTCAGCTACCTTCTTCAGATCAATGCAACGCTCTTCGCCAGTGGGTATTTGTACTGCCTTAAATCCAAGCGAAGCTGCCCACTTACAAATCGACTCCATCTTATTAAATGGAGCCTTGTCGCCTAAAAATTGAGCAAGAAAAACAGCAGGTCCTTTAATCGTTTTCATTTATTAGATTTTAACCCATTTTTGTTTTGACTTTGATGACTTCACCACGCCTTCTACAAAAGCCATTCCCCTCAC
>DAORAG010000128.1:0-7795 GCA_035344095.1 Cyclobacteriaceae bacterium
GACCGGAAGTACTCCGTAAATGTTATTAGTATAGTCATAAAGCCCCGGGTCGTTGGTTTGCAAATCAGACTCATCACCAACGGGCGGAAAAAAGCCGGGCGTGGAGCCATATACGTAAGAAGGCCCGGTTAGCGTGTTTGCGCCAAATGCGTTAGTGTAGTTACCGGTCACCACCAGTTTTCCTGACCCACTTACGTAGCTATTTGATAAGGTGTTGGAAAAGTTTCCAAATACGATAAGCACCCCGTTGTTGGTGAGCGAAGAGCCGGTCACATTTACGTTGCCGAGCACAACCAGGGTATCACCAACGTTGACAGTCACGTTCGACAAGTTGAACGTGACATTATAGGGTGCGTGGATGGTCCCGTCCACTACTACCACTTTACTGGTGGCCGTGATCGTTCCAGATGCCAGTGTGCCTGGCACGATACCGCCCACCCAACTTGCACTTACCGTCCATAGCCCAGTCTTTTCACCCTGTGAAGTCTGACTCCACCCCGAAAAAAAGATAGCCATCGCAGTGACAAAAAATATACCCCTCATTGTTGTGCTCTGAAATCGGGCGCAAGAATAGGGGGGTATTGACGGTTCCTTTAGCGGCAATGAGCAGGCGGGAGGTTTGATTGAGCAGGTGGTATGAAATGATAAGCATGACGCTGATATAACGGGAGTCCAAAGTGGAAAATCGAAGCTAATCCGTGGGGGCGATAGCCTTCCAAACAGAAACTGGCACCGTAACTTTTGGGAAGAGCAGTCTCACAGTGGAAGCTCGTACCCTCACGGTGGAAATGAGAAGGTTCACGGTGGAAAGTTGTACCCTCGCGGTTGCAATGAGAGGGTTCACAACGGAAATGAGTACCTCATGAAGTGGGGACGAGGGGGTTCGAAACGGAAATAAGCACTCTCACCGTGGAAGTGAGAGGGTTCCAAACGGAAACTGGTGACGAAACTTTTGGGAAGAGTAGCCTCACCACGGAAACTCGTGCCCTCACTGTGGAAGTGAGAGGGTTCACAACAGAAATGAGCACCTCATGAAGTGGAAGTGAGAGGGTTCACAACGGAAATGAGTACCTCATGAAGTGGGGACGAGGGGGTTCGAAACGGAAATAAGCACTCTCACCGTGGAAGTGAGAGGGTTCCAAACGGAAACTGGTGACGAAACTTTTGGGAAGAGTAGCCTCACCACGGAAACTCGTGCCCTCACTGTGGAAGTGAGAGGGTTCACAACAGAAATGAGCACCTCATGAAGTGGAAGTGAGAGGGTTCACAACGGAAATGAGTACCTCATGAAGTGGGGACGCGAGGGTTCGAAATGGAAACTAGTCCCTCCCAACCTTGAGCCAAGGACCCAGTTCAACAGGTACACCCCACGTTACCGCCTGTATCTTTACAAAATCTTTATGACCCAATAACTAACTTTGACCAATAATAGCTTGGACTTACTTAGCACAAGAAAATACAGTACTACCAATCAGTACCTGATAAGCCTGCTGCTTATTGTATTGACTGCCATTTTGTGCTTTTTCCTGGTCAGCGTGATCGGCTACCGGGCGGTTGCCTTGATCTTGCTTCTGGTGGTCTCACTCAATGCAATCCTGTTTGATATTTTCCCTGTCATGCTTTCGGCATTGCTCAGCGCGCTTATTTGGAATTTCTTCTTTATCCCCCCGACACTCACTTTGCATATCGGCACCCCGGAGGATGGGTTGATGTTTCTGATGTACTTTGTCATTGCCTCCATCAATGCCGTTTTATCATATAAAATCCGGGAGATGGAGAGAAAAGAAAGAGACGAAGCGGAGAAAGAAAAAGCAATTAAGCTTTACAACACACTACTCAATTCCCTTTCACACGAGTTGCGTACGCCCATTGCAACTGTGATCGGAGCGATTGACACCATCAAAGACGACCAAACTCAGCTTTCAGAAGAGAACAGAAAAGAACTTTACTCCGAAATTGAGATTGCCGCATCCCGTCTCAACAGACAGGTTGAAAATCTGTTAAGTATGAGTAGACTTCAGGCAGGCTTTGTTCGGCCCAAAAAGGATTGGTGTGATTTGAACGAGACTGTATTTGCAGCAGTAAAGCGACTCAAGGATGAAGCAAAAGATCATAAAATTAGATTCGAGCCAAAGGAAGATTTGCCTTTGTGCAAACTGGACAATGGATTGCTTGATCAAATCCTTCACAATCTGATATACAATGCCTTGCTGCACACGCCTGCCCACTCGACTATTGATATTGTCCTAAGCAAAAGCGATGACGGATGTGTCATTTGTGTTTTTGATAACGGATGGGGCTTTCCAGCTGACGAAATAAATTTTGTTTTCGATAAATTTTACCGACTTCGCAACACATCCACCGGTGGAACAGGTCTTGGGCTGTCTATTGTAAAAGGTTTTGCTGAAGCTATGGGCGGTAATGTCCGTCTCGAAAACATCCCGCATGGTGGCGCAAAATTTACTGTCGAGATTCCGTGTGAATTCTCATACAACACGAACCAGGAAAATGAATAATGCCGAGATACTGATTATTGATGACGAACCGCAAATCAGAAAACTACTTCAGATCAATCTGGAGAGCAACGGATATAAGGTAACTCAAGCCAGCACGGGAGAGCATGGTTTGTCCTTGTCTGCCAGTCATCCACCAGACCTGATTCTGCTTGATATTGGATTGCCGGGTAAAGACGGGCACCAAATCCTGAAAGAACTCAGGGAATGGTATAACAAACCCATCATCGTTCTATCCGTTCGCGACAACGAAACTGATATTGTTTCAGCACTGGACAACGGGGCCACAGATTATCTGACTAAACCTTTTCGCACAGGTGAGCTCCTGGCAAGAATCCGCTCATCGATTCGAAGAAGTGAAAACGCGGAAAACAATTCAACCGTGGTTTGTGGTGATCTTGAGATTGACCTGATCGCCCGCGTGGTAAAGAAAATGGGTGATACTATTAAACTCACGTCAACCGAGTACAACTTGTTGGCATTGTTTGCCAAAAATGGAGGAAAAGTTTTGACACATCAATTCATACTGAAGGAAATATGGGGTTACAGTTTTCAAACGGAAACACAATACTTACGGGTTTTCGTAGGCAGCCTTCGGAAAAAGATTGAAGAGAACCCGAATAACCCGCAACACATTATTACCGAGAGTGGTGTTGGCTACCGTTTCGAATAGTCTTTATAAAATCTTTATACAAGCCTCCACAACCTTGATTTTTTGAATATCCCTTTCATCTGACTTTTGTAACATCAAAAGCCACGAAAATGAAATTGGAGTTTTTCTATCACGTTAACGATTATGCAAGCTATTTCCACACCTAAAATAAAAGGTGAAGTCATGGTTGAAGACGGTGGTGCTGCACCCAAAGGCAACGGTAAAAAAACATTGCACGGGATTTGGCATCATTGGAGGAATCAATACTATAAGATTCGACTGTCGCTATCGCCCCAGCAAAACCTGCTTTATGGGTTTTTGTCCTACACTTTGGTTGGTTGGCTTCTTCTTTGTGTTCCCTTCTTTCACAAACAAGCAGTTACTGCTCTGGATAGTTTGTTTATTGCCACATCAGCAATTTCCACAACCGGATTGGTGACAGTGAGTGTATTTGACACCTACAACTGGTTTGGGCAGGCTACCGTAATGGCACTGTTCCAAATGGGGGGTGTTGGCTATATGACGTTTACCTCCTTTGTACTTCTCTCCAACAAAAGCAAACTCACGCATTGGCATCAAAGAGTTTTGAATGCGGAATTTTCAATGCCTAAAGGATTTGAAATTAAAGACTTTTTAAAGTCGGTAATTGTCTTTACCGTAATCATCGAAACACTTGGAGCACTTTGTTTTTACATTGCGTTTACCCAAGCGGGTGTTGAACACAATTTTGCAATATGGAGCAGCATTTATCATAGTGTATCCGCATTTTGCACTGCAGGCTTTGGACTGTACAATGACAGCTTTGAACGGTTTGCCGACAACACCTTTATCAACACGATAATCTGTATTTTGTCAATCTGCGGTTCGCTGGGGTTCATTGTTGTTACTGATTTTTGGAATAGACTTTCAGGCAAAACCAAAGAGATCACCTACACCACAAAGACCATATTTGGAGTCATTGTCGTGCTGCTATCCGTTGGTACCTTCACGATATATTTCTTTGAACCTTCAGTAAGCCATCTGGATGATAATAAATTAATGGTCTCTTTTTTTCAGTCCATGACTGCACTTACAACGGTGGGATTTAACACGGTGCCCATAGGAAGTTTTTCGTTGGGAGTACTGCTTATTATAATCTTTTTAATGTATGTCGGAGCCTCTCCATCAGGTACCGGAGGTGGTATGAAATCGACCACCCTGACTGCTTTGATTGCCATTATGTGGAACAGAATCCGGAACAACAAACAGGTGTCGTTCTTCGGTAAGGTGATCCCGCTGGAAAGACTTTATGTAGCAACCTCCGTCTTTATGCTTTACGCATCTGTTATTTTTGTCTCCACCTTTCTACTCGCGATGACGGAGACGTTTCCCCTTCACCAGATTCTTTTTGAAACCACCTCAGCGATCGGTACGGTGGGATTAAGCACCGGCATTACGGGCAGCTTGTCCCCTTACGGTAAGCTGGTATTAATTGGGGTGATGTTTGTAGGTCGGTTGGGTTTGCTCACTTTTGGACTGGCCATACTGGCGAGAAGAAACGAAATCAAAACAAAGGCTGATGAAGCGGATTTGGCGGTTTAGCGGAATCACGCTGCTGAGCCTGATTTGTTTTCGACTTTCAGCACAGGTCGATAGCCTCTGGCATCAGAAACCCTTGTTGATCGTTTCTGGATTTGCGGATGTTTTTTATGTCTATGATTTCAATCAACCAAAGGGCACGCAACGACAACCATTTTTGTTCAACCACAACCGCCACAATGAAGTCAATTTGAACTTGGGGTTCATAAAACTTGGTTTGGATCATCAGAAGTACAGGGTCAATGTTGCATTGCAGACCGGAACCTACGTGAATGACAACTACGCGGCAGAGCCCGGTCTGTTGAAGTCAATACTTGAAGCCAATGTTGGGATATCGCTGAACGAGAATAACAACCTATGGTTGGATGCTGGTATTTTGCCCTCTCACATAGGGTTTGAGAGTGTCATCTCCATCGACAATTGGACACTTACCCGATCACTATTGACGGAGAATTCCCCTTATTTTCTGGCCGGTGCCAAGTTGTCTTATCGACCAAGTGATCATTTGGAGATTGCCGGGTTGATGTTGAACGGGTGGCAGCGCATCCAACGTGTGCAAGGTAATTCGCTGCCCTCATTTAGTACACAGGTGAACTATACACCCACCAACAACCTGAAATTCTACTGCAGCAGTTTTGTTGGCACGGATGACCCCGACTCAACAAGGCGAATGAGATATTTCAACAACCTCTACGGACAATTTCAAATCACTAACAAATTGGGCTTGATTGTTGGTTTTGATGCAGGAATGCAACAAAGGCTCAAAGGCAGTTCAGCCTATGACTTCTGGTTTAGTCCGGTAGTCATCGGGCAATTTGACTTTTCAAGATATTGGAAGGCGGCATTGAGAGCCGAGTACTACCAGGATAAGACTGGCATCATCATCTCGACAAGCACACCAAACGGTTTTCGAACGACAGGACTTTCGCTAAATTTTGACTATTCACCGATACAAAATGTTGTCTACAGGCTTGAGGGTCGGTTGCTAAAAAGTAAAGATGACGTCTTTGAAACCAGACAAAGTCCGTCAACCAACAACTTCATTATAGGAACGTCAATTGCCATCAAGTTTTCGGATTCCATCACGCACTAGTCAATCGCCAATCGCCTCCAATCTTTTCAATAGCGGGGGATGAGAGTAGTGGAAGAACACATAAGCCGGATGAGGGTACAGGTTGCTCAGACTATCCACCGAAAGTCTTTTTAAGGCCTGGGCTAGTGCAGGGCCGCTGAAAGTTTCCTTCGCATACGCGTCCGCTTCAAACTCATTCTTGCGGCTGAAGATGCTCATCAGCAACCCGGTGATGCCGGAGATCGGTGAGTAGAGAATCATAAAAGCAATGAGATTCAAATGAATGGCCTGCACTTGTCCGCCCAGTGACAGCGAAAGATTTTCATTAAAAATCATCAGCGACAAGATGAAAAGCGTGAAGAATATCTGCACGATCGAAAGAATATAGCTCCATACGATGTGCTTTTTCTTGAAGTGCCCAACCTCGTGAGCGAGTACAGCCACCAGCTCATCGGTTGTGTGGTTTTCGATAAGCGTATCAAACAAAACAATTTTCTTTTTCCTGCCAATACCCGAAAAGAACGCGTTGGCTTTCTTCGATCGCTTCGAGCCATCCATGATAAAGATGTTATCCAACGGAAAGTTCACCTTCTTCGCAAATGCTTCAATCGCATTCTTAAGGTCACCATCACCAAGTGGTGTCAATTTGTTGAATAACGGGAGAAACAGCGTAGTGTAAAACATGTTCATGAATAGCACAAATACCGCTGCGGCTAGGCCAAACCAAATCCAGAAGTTCGGGCCTATCTCATAGATTGTATAAATGAGCAGGCTCATCAATGAGCCACCAATCAATGCACCCAAAACATAACCCTTGAGCTTATCGGTAATGAAAGTTTTTACAGTAGTCTTGTTGAAACCATATCGTTCTTCAATCACAAACGTGGAATACCATTGAAATGGGAGCGTTAAAATGTCGGACGCGACCATGATGGCGCCAAAGAAGGTCAACGCAAGAAATATTTCGTTGTCAAAATACGGGCGAAGTAAACTATCTATCCACCCAAACCCGCCAAACAATAACATGCTGAATGAAAGCACGAATCCGAAACCGGAGGTAAAAAAAGAGAATCTGGTTTGGTCGCGATGATAATCCAGCGACTTCAGGTATTTTTCTTTGTCGTAAAAAGAAGCGATCTCATCCGGAATGTCCTTGCGTTGTGATTTCAGGTTGACATAATCCAGTACCTGATCGAACACAAAGCTGATCGCGGAGATGGCGAGGATAATATACAGCAGCGTAGTTGGTTCCATACGGCTGCAAAATTCCGGCTTTTTGAACGTATTTACAATCTAACGGCCAGCGTTCGCTAGCTCCTTCTCTGCAGCAGCATAAGCAAACCCCGGCCAACCGCTTTCAGACTGTACAATCTTTTCATACAACTTCATGGCCTTTTCTTTGTCGCCCTGGTATGCATACCAGTTGGCTAGTCCGTACATCTTTGTCACGTCACCCACTGAAGTTTTGGCGGGATCTTGATTTACGTCCACCAGCTCTTCCGGAGTGATCACACCTTTGTACAACATCACGCGCCTGAAGTAAGGATGCTCCCTGTCTGTATCCATGTCGGGTGTGATGGCTTCCAAAAGTTGCTGCGCTTTGTCGGGTTCATTCAACCGCATGTAGGTATTGTAAAGCCAGTCAGTGGCACCAACAATATTTTTATCGTTGCGCGAAGCAGCCAGACATTTCTCATAAGCGGGCGCGGCCTGTATGTAAGCTTGATTTAGAAAATAGTAGAGGCCGATGTGGTACCATATCCAATGCTGGTAAGTACCCGTCTCGTGACCCGTGGCATCATACTCAGGCACGTCAGGTTGGTCGCGAATAAGCTCCTCTGCTTTGTTGAGGTCGGCTATTGCATTGTCAAGCTGACGAATAGAAATGTAACGATGCCCGCGATGGCGAAGTAATTTGAAGGAGTTGGGAAATTTTGAAAGCCCTTCGGTGTAGTTGTCTACAGATGCCTTGAAGCGATT
>DAORAG010000129.1:0-7782 GCA_035344095.1 Cyclobacteriaceae bacterium
GTATGGGGCTATTCTTCTTCCGCGACATCAACACGCTGGAGTGGGGGATCTTTTGTTCTATCATGGCAAGTATTGGCTACTCCGGAAGCCTCGTATTTTACGATGCGTTTTTACCCGAGATTGTTACTATTGATCGGTATGACGCGACCAGTGCACGCGGGTATTCAATGGGCTATTACGGCAGCGTAATACTGATGATCGTCTGTTTATTGATAATCACATATTTCGCTTCATTTGGTTTTCCGACAGAAGGGCATGCCGTTAGGTTCACTTTCCTCCTTGTTGGTATCTGGTGGATCGGATTCTCAATGATCACTTTTCGATTTATGCCTGAGAACCCTTACGGCAGAACACCAGAAGGAAATATTTGGACAAAGGGGTATGCTGAGTTACTGAAGGTTTGGCATAGTCTAAAGTCCTCTCCCGACCTGAAGAGATATCTTCTGGCCTTCTTCTTTTTCAACATGGGAGTTCAAACCGTGATGTATCTGGCTACATTGTTCGGCACTGATGTGCTCCGCCTCGATAGTTCTAAACTAATCCTGACAATTTTGCTCATTCAGCTGGTAGCATCAGTAGGTGCCTGGCTGTCAGCAAAGTTTTCGTCTAAATATGGTAACAAAACCACCTTGTTATTGATGATAGCAATTTGGATCGTGGTGTGTGTGGCGGCCTATTTTATCAATACTGAATTTCAGTTCTATGCGCTAGCCTTCGTGGTGGGTATGATTATGGGGGGAGTACAGTCTCTGGCTCGTGCGACTTACACCAAATTGATTCCAGCGAATGCAATTGATCACGCATCTTACTTCAGCTTCTTTGATGTGACGTATAATCTCTCGATTGTATTTGGCACATTTTCCTATGGGTTGATCAATCAGATTACCGGAAGCATGAGAAATAGTGCCCTGGCGTTAGCGGTGTTCTTTATTATCGGGATGATTGCGCTGACGCAGGTAAAGTCTGCCAATCTCAAGAAAGCCTAATAGCGCAGATGCTTAACTGTAATTCCTTTGTTGATCAGTTGCTTCAAAGACTCTATGCCGATTTTTAGGTGTTGATCAACGAATTTAGAGGTCACCTGTTTATCACTCTCCTGCGTTTTGACCCCTTCGGCAATCATGGGCTGATCGGATACCAGTAGAAGTGCTCCCGCAGGTATCTCATTGAAAAAAGCGGTGGAGAAAATAGTGGCTGTTTCCATATCGATGGCCATCACCCTGATCTTTCGCAGGTACTCCTTAAAAGGCTCGTCCCATTCCCATACTCTTCGGTTGGTGGTATATACGGTCCCCGTCCAATAGTCCTGATCATGGTCGCGGATGGTAGTTGAGATGGCTTTCTGAAGGGCGAAGGCTGGGAGTGCCGGCACCTCTGGTGGCAGGTAATCGTTGGATGTACCCTCCCCCCGAATTGCTGCAATTGGCAGGATGAAATCACCAATTGCATTTTTTTTCTTTAAGCCGCCACACTTGCCCAAAAACAGGACGGCTGAAGGTTTAATGGCGGAAAGGCAGTCAATAATGGTGGCTGCATTTGGACTACCCATACCAAAGTTAATAATCGTGATCCCCTCGGCTGTTGCGCTCATCATAGCCTTGTCCTCGCCAAGCACAGGCACATTGTGCCACTCGGCAAACTTATATACATAGTTGTCGAAGTTGGTCAGAAGGATGTCGCTCCCAAAATCACTGAGCTTCATACCGGTATATCTGGGCAGCCAGTTCTCTACGATTTCCTGCTTCGTCTTCATATTTCTGCAGTTTCAATCAAAGGTACAATTCTTAGAATTACCAAAATGACTTGAAACTGCCCGCCAGACGTTGATTAATCTTTATTTTGCACCGATGACACCATTGAACCTTCCGGCAATTGAACCCAATTTGAAGAAAGAGGAGGGGAGAGTCTGGATTTTTGATGTTGTTCGAAGGAAGTACGTTGTCCTTACCCCGGAAGAGTGGGTTCGACAACATTTCCTTCAACATCTCATTCAAAATCTTAAGTATCCAAAGTCTTTATTCAGAATTGAAAGTAGCTTGACATACAACAAGGTTCAAAAGCGATCGGATATACTGGTACATAACCGGGACGGCAAGCCTTGGATGCTGATAGAGTGTAAGTCTTCTTCTATCAAGCTCACGCAGAAAGCCTTTAATCAAATCGCTGTGTATAATATGACAGTTGGAGCCACCTATCTGGCTGTCACCAATGGAATGATACATTATTGCTGGAAGGCTCCTAAGGTGGGAGAAGAACCTATATTTCTGGACCGCTTTCCGGAATTTCAGTAGGACCCATTTAATCCCTCAAATTGCTATTCAATAAAAAAGCCCCTTATCGGGGCTTGTTAATTTTAGTTTAAAAATTCGGAGACATCAGTGAATGGCAGGTTAAATGCATCCGCCACCGCTTTGTACACGACTTTACCATTTATAACGTTCAATCCCTTTTTCAAATCCTCATTAGCCTGGCATGCTTTCTTCCAACCTTGCCCTGCCAGCTTAATAGCGTATGGCAGGGTGGCATTGGTCAATGCAAGTGTGGAGGTATAGGGAACTGCTCCTGGCATGTTCGCCACGCAGTAGTGCACTACGTCATCTATAATGTAAGTTGGATTTTCGTGAGTTGTTGGCTTGCAAGTTTCGATGCAACCACCCTGATCTACTGCCACATCTACCAGAACTGTACCCGGTCTCATCGTCTTCAACATGTCTTTGGTGATAAGTTTCGGGGCCTTTGCTCCGGGTATTAAGACTGCACCTACAATAAGATCGTGGGTTTGTACCAATTCGCGCAACACGTATTCGTTGGAAACCATGGTGCTGACGTTCTTAGGCATCACATCATCGAGGTAGCGCAAGCGGTTGAGGTTCACATCCGTAATGATGACATCAGCTCCCATGCCGGCAGCGATTTTTGCTGCATTTGTCCCAACTACCCCGCCACCGAGGATCAACACCTTGGCGGGCATCACACCTGGTACACCGCCTAGCAAAATGCCACGGCCTTTCAGCGGTTTCTCCAAGTACTTGGCGCCCTCCTGTATCGACATGCGTCCGGCAACCTCAGACATCGGTACCAGTAGAGGCAATCCTCCATCTTTCTCTACCGTTTCATAGGCAAGACAAACTGCCCCGGTTTCAATCATCGCTTTGGTCAAAGGCTCATACGATGCAAAATGAAAATAGGTAAAAACCAATTGATCTTTCTTGATGAGTTTGTATTCTGACTCAATAGGTTCCTTCACCTTTATAATCATTTCTGCGATATCGAAAACTTCTTTTGCAGTAGATAGAATTTTGGCACCGGCACCACTGTACAACTCGTCACTGAAACCACTACCATCCCCAGCGGTCGACTGAACGTATACTGTGTGTCCCCGCTTCGTTAATTCTTTCGTACCAGCTGGCGTCAGGGCTACCCTGTTTTCGTTGTTTTTTATCTCTTTAGGAACACCAATTATCATCGTATTTTTAATTTATTGTTATTTTCAAAAACCCCGTAAATATAGCATTCGGTTACGATTGCAAAGGCTCGAAGAGCCATTTTTGACACTTTATGCCAGAATCGGAATTATTTGCTTTTTATGGCTCGCTGAGAACCGGGATGCCCAACTTCAGTGAGTATGCCGCTTCTATGACTTATGAGCGTACTACTCGTATTTCAGGTTACAGGATGTATTCATTAGGCAACTATCCCTACGCAGTGAAAAGTGAAGACCGCAATGATGTAATAATCGTTGAAATCTTCAGGTCGGATGTTTTGGATACCAAAATGAGAATTCATGAATTGGAAATTAATGCGGGTTATTTCTACAGCATAATTAATCTTGATGGCGATGATGTGGGAATATATCTCTTTCAGCAAGCCGGAAATGATCCTTGGGTAAAAAGCGGAAATTGGGTCGAATTCTTTCGGAAGGGCAACAAATGAAAGGATAATATTTTGGTGAAAAAGTAATTTTTGAACCCGCGTCTAATTTTGGTTATTTTTGAAAGCAACCGATTCAGCCCTTGACACAAGTAAAATCCACAAAAGCCGGAATCACCGCTAAAAAGGCTACCGCTATTCTAGCCGACTATCGTCTTGCGTGCGAAAGCAGAGAGGCGAGCATCATAGGCAGAAAAGAGGTGTTCATGGGCAAAGCCAAGTTTGGAATATTTGGTGACGGTAAGGAAATACCTCAGATTGCGATGGCCAAGGTTTTTCGAAAAGGCGACTGGCGATCTGGATACTATCGCGACCAAACTTTTATGCTTGCCATTGGCGAGCTTACTCTCAAAGAATATTTTGCACAACTGTATGCTCATACTGATGTGGAGGCGGATCCTGCTTCTGCTGGCCGTCTTATGAACGGACACTTTGCAACTCGAATTATTGATGAGACTGGTGAGTTCAAAAAAATATCGCAGTTAAAAAACAGCAGTGCGGACATTTCTCCAACAGCTGGTCAGATGCCCCGCCTTGTCGGATTGGCATATGCATCGAAGCTATTTAAGGAAAATCCTGGCCTCGCGGAATTAACCAATCTCTCAAACCAGGGTAACGAAGTGGCATTTGGCACAATCGGTAATGCGTCTACATCTGAAGGTGCTTTTTTTGAAGCTATAAATGCGGCTGGTGTATTGCAGGTGCCGATGTTGATGGCGGTGTGGGACGATGAGTATGGAATATCGGTTCCGGCATCCTATCAAACAACCAAAGGAAGCATTTCAAAAATATTGCAGGGATTTCAGCGCTCAAGCACTGAGAAAGGCTTCGAAATACTGACCGCAAAGGGCTGGGACTATACCGGTTTGTGTGAGGTATTTGAACGCGCGGAGAAAATATGCAGGGAGGAACATGTGCCGGTGCTGCTTCATGTACAGGAAGTTACCCAACCACAAGGTCACAGTACCTCTGGTTCGCACGAACGTTATAAGAGCAAGGAACGCCTCGAGTGGGAAAAAGATCACGACTGCATCAGGAAGATGCGTTTGTGGATTGAGGAGCAAGAGATTGCTACTTCTGAAGAGCTTGATCAGATAGAAAAGGAAGCTAAGGCTACCGCGAGGGAGGCCAAGGAAATGGCCTGGAGAGAATTCAACAAAGACATTCAGGAGGCTCAGCAGGCATTAAGCCTCATTCTGGACAAGTTGTGTCGTGTAAGGGATGAGATTGTTGGAATTAAGCAGGAGCTGGACACCACGATAAATCCTTTGCGGTTGGATGCAGTCAAAGCGGCAAAAAAAGCAGCTCGGCTGTTGAGAGGGCAGGAGTCTGAGGAGCGAAACGAATTGATTGCATGGATTCGCAAGAATGAGGAGGATAATTTGGAAAGATTTAGTTCACACCTTTACAGCCAATCGCAGTATGCGGCTTTAAAAATTGAAGGTGTGCCTGCGGAGTATAGTGACAACTCTCCTCTGCTGGATGGTCGGGAGGTATTGCAGGCTTGCTTTGATGCGATGTTAAATCGCGATCCGAGGGTTTTTGCAATTGGAGAGGATGTAGGAAAGATCGGTGATGTTAATCAGGCTTTTGCAGGTCTGCAAAAAAAATATGGAGAACTACGGGTGACAGACACCGGTATCCGTGAGGCAACAATTATAGGCCAGGGAATTGGGGCAGCACTGCGAGGGCTACGACCGATTGCCGAAATCCAATACCTGGATTACTTGCTGTACGCTATTCAGGTATTGAGTGATGACCTTGCTTGTTTGCAATACAGAACAAAGGGCGGCCAGAAGGCGCCATTAATTATTCGTACCCGTGGCCACCGCCTGGAAGGAGTTTGGCATTCCGGATCACCAATGGGCATGATTCTTCATAGCCTCAGAGGGATTCATGTGCTCGTGCCACGTAACATGACACAGGCGGCTGGGTTTTACAACACCGTATTGAAATCGGATGAGCCCGCATTGATTATTGAATGTCTTAATGGGTATCGTTTAAAGGAGAAGTTACCGAACAATATCGGGGAGTTTACCATCCCTTTGGGTATTCCCGAAGTGCTGAGGGAGGGTAAGGATGTGACAGTGGTGACGTATGGATCGATGTGTAGAATCGTGATGGAAGCTGCTGCTGATCTCGAGAGAGTTGGTATATCGGTGGAGGTCGTTGATGTGCAGTCGTTGCTTCCGTTCGATATTAACAATTCTATTGTCGAGTCGATTAAGAAGACAAACCGGGTCGTTTTTGCTGACGAAGACGTGCCGGGTGGAGCTTCCGCATTTATGATGAAGAAGGTGCTGGAAGATCAGGATGCTTATCAATATCTTGATTCGAAGCCGCTTACCATTACTGCCAGGGAGCACCGGCCTGCTTACGGTTCTGATGGGGATTACTTCTCAAAGCCTAATCCTGAAGAAGTGTTTGACGCGATCTACGAGCTAATGTGCGAGGCTGATCCCGAAAGGCTCCCGCCAATTTACTAGAACTACTTGAATTGAAATTCAGGTGTTTCGATCACGTTGCTTTTGTTGAGCAACCTGTCTTGAATTTGAACCCGAAGTTTTAGCGTTTTGATGCTAAACTGAAACTTAAATCCAGTACTCAACATTGCATATCGGAGCGTTCCTTCAAGAGGTGTGGCTCTGGAAAGATCCTTTTCCTTTGCCAGGATAGGAAAGCGACCGTCATAAGTGGTACAAAATTCCTCCCTCCAATCAAACTCTTCAAAGGACCCATCTGGTTGCTTCACCAGAAAGTCCACGAAAATGTTGTAATGATCTTCATTCAGTTCAAAATACACAGTGTCTTTCGGCAAATTGTTTTCATAGACTATTTCCCAATTGATGCAATCGAATGGTTTCACGTAGTCAGGGAGGTCGCTAAAGTTCGGATTTGTTCGCTTATCCTTATAATTGAGATAGTGGCCATCTTTCAGGCTGAAAAAATAATTCTTCTCATTGAAGCATATGGTATCCTGACCAGCGAGGTAGCACCCGGTTTCGTTGGGTTGAAGTCCAAGATTTCCATCTCCATCCCTAAACTTGATAAAAAGTAGTAGGGAGTCTGGCTCAGAAGCGTCAGGAACATCAACAAAAACGAGATTTTGATATTCAATCTCGGGAGTAAGAGGGTACTCTGGCGGATCAAAACACGACAACAGGCCCAATCCAATCACAATCGCAATCAAAAACCCCGATATGAGCTTCATTTTCTATTTTTATGAGTCTGTAAATTACCTAACGCTTGTCAACTTTTAAAAGTTTTGAAGAGAGTTTGTCCACTGTTAACGATGACAATTTCGAGGATATTGCTTTGTCATTGTTTCACTTTCAGGCAAAGGAAAACAAGGTGTATAATAGTTATCTCACCTATCTCGGGGTAAATTCTGAACAGGTAACGAACTTGCATCAAATTCCTTTTTTGCCGATTTCATTTTTCAAGACGCACGATGTGGTGACGGGACATTGGAGCTCGCCCGTGGTTTTTGAGAGTAGTGCTACCACTGGTTCCGTTCCGTCTTCGCATCGGGTCAAAGACCTATCTCTCTATCAGCGCAACGCTAAGGCGATATTTCAACAGTTTTATGGTCCGCTAAAAAACTACAATATCCTTGCGTTGCTACCTTCTTATTTGGAAAGGCAGAACTCCTCACTTGTTGCCATGACGCAATACTTTATCAATGAGACCAAATCGCCTTTCTCTGCATTTTATCTGCACGATAGAGATCAGTTACTGACGGCTTTACAGGCAGCTAGAAATGACGGCAGGCAAACAATACTACTGGGGGTGTCGTTTGCATTGTTGGAGCTGGCCGAAAAACAAGAACTGGATTTAGGTGGCTGCATTGTT
>DAORAG010000130.1:0-7773 GCA_035344095.1 Cyclobacteriaceae bacterium
AGAAACCATCAGATGGTCAGGTGCTGATTAACGGAGTTGACATCCATAAGAATCCAAAGCAGATCGAGGGCGTTATCGGTTTCGTTCCGCAGGATGACCTGTTGATCGAGGATCTCACCGTTTATCAGAATCTTTACTTTGCTGCAAAACTTTGCTTCGCTCATCTGAGTGAAAAGGAAATTGACGCACTGGTGATGCATACCCTCGAGGACCTTGGGCTTGTAGAAACCAAAGATCTGACAGTGGGGTCGCCAATGCGCAAGACAATTAGCGGTGGCCAACGGAAGCGATTGAACATTGGCCTTGAGCTACTGCGAGAACCTAACGTGCTCTTTTGCGATGAACCTACCTCCGGATTGTCGTCCAGGGACTCTGAAAACATCATTGACCTGCTGAAGGAACTTTCGCTGAAGGGAAAATTGGTATTCGCGGTTATTCATCAACCTTCTTCTGACATCTTCAAGATGTTTGACAAACTGGTGGTGTTGGATACCGGTGGCTATCAGATTTATTATGGCAATCCGGTAGATGCTGTCACTTACTTTAAAAAGAGCATCAACCTAATCAACAGTGAACGGGGTGAGTGTGTTTCTTGTGGCAACGTCAATCCGGAGCAGATATTTAATATCATCGAAACCCGGGTTATCAACGAGTACGGAAATTTCACCAGTGAAAGGAAGTTTTCTCCGGAGCAATGGGAAAAAAAATTCAAGGAGAATGTAAAGCTGCCGAAGGTGGAGGCCTCTACAGAGGTACCCCATTCGTCATTGAATATTCCAGGTTGGCTGAAACAAACAAAAATATTTTCACTTCGAGACATGCTATCGAAGTTGAGCAATCGCCAATATGTGCTAATCAATTTTTTGGAAGCTCCTCTCCTGGCATTCATTCTGGCGTTTATTGTACGATACTACAATGAAGCTGATCCCTTCAGGACGGACTATGTATTCAGCAAGAACCTGAATATGCCCGCCTACTTCTTTATGAGTGTGATTGTCGCCTTATTCATGGGTCTAACAGTAAGCGCTGAAGAAATAATTCGTGACAGAAAAATATTGAAAAGGGAGGCTTTTCTGCATCTTAGTCGCAGCAGCTACATTGTTTCCAAAATCGGAATCTTATTCCTGATTTCAGCGATTCAGACCTTGATGTTTGTTCTGGTGGGCAACTACATCCTGGAGATAAAAGGGATGTTACTCATTCATTGGGCAATTCTGTTCAGCACCTCCTGTTTTGCTAACTTGCTTGGGTTAAATATCTCATCGGCCTTCAATTCAGCCATCACTATATATATCCTCATCCCGATTTTATTGATTCCACAACTCATACTCAGCGGAGTGGTTGTAAAGTTTGACAAACTGAATCCTGTTATCGGCAACACGGAAACCGTACCTCTGGTTGGTGACCTGATGGCATCACGATGGGCATTTGAAGCAGCCATGGTGGCACAGTTTAAGGACAACGAGTATGAAAAGAAATTCTACCTGTACGACAAGAACATGGCTGAATCAGATTACAAAAAAATCTATTACATCCCGGAGCTTGAGACACAACTTGATTTTGTGAACCTTCACTACAGAAATAAAGAAGAAGGAATTCTAAAGCAGGTAAAAGACAATTTGGCGCTACTTCAAAATGAAATCGATAGTGAGCTTGAGATCGTGGGTCACGAAAACTTCAGCTATCTGGATAACCTGACACTTGAAAGATATGATTCTTCAGTTTATCGGGAGACCAAGAAATTCCTTGAGATTCTGGGTAAGTATTATATCAACCGATACAACACCGCTGACAAAAAAAGGGATGCCATTATCAGAAATGCTACCAACACAGCAGCCAAGGAGGATGAATTTGAAAGATTCCGGGAATCTTATCAAAACGAAGCGATAACCGAGCTGGTGAAGAACACAACCGAACAGCACAGAATTGTGAGAAGCGGGAATAAACTAATTCAAAAAGTGTTCCCGATCTATAAAGATCCCGACCCAGACCACATTGTCGATTTCAATGCGCAATTTTATATGCCATCCAAGCACTTCCTGAATCAAAACATCGACACTTTTTGGTTTAACCTAGGGGTAATATGGTCGATGACATTGGTGCTGATGATAACACTGTACTACGAAGTGTTGCGTAAGATTGTAGACGGGTTGAGCAACATCTCAAACCCGATACCTAAAAGGATGTAGGTCTCAATGTTCTTTTTTCTCTCTAAAACACTGAACTACTTCACCATGCCGTTGGTGATTGTTATTCTGCTTCTCTTACTTTCCCTGGTCCTAAAAGCGAACCGTTGGAGAAAAAGAACAAGAGTTGCAGGTATTGTCCTGCTGTTTCTATTTTCCAATGACTTCGTTTCCAATGAGGCCATGCGGCTTTGGGAAATTCCGGCAACGCCTTATGCGGAAATTCAAAAATCGTATGAATGGGGTATTCTGTTAACAGGCGTCACCAAAGCCGAAACAAAACCTTACGATAGAGTTCACTTTAGCAGTGGCGCAGATCGTGCAACACACACCGTACAACTTTATAAACTTGGGCTGATCCGGAAAGTGCTTATCTCTGGTGGTAGTGGGCGACTGATCGACATCGGTCAGCGGGAGGCCAATGACCTGGCTGATGCACTTGTATTGATGGGCATACGCCAGGAAGATATCCTCATCGAAAGTGAATCAAGAAACACGCACGAGTCGGCTGTAAATGTGAAAGCCTTGCTCCAGAACATTTCAAGGCCAGAAGACTGCATTCTGATCACTTCCGGGTTCCACATGAGAAGGTCATTGGGTTGCTTTGCCAATGAGGGATGGCCGGTGGATACCTTTAGCGCTGACATCAGGACCACCAACCGAAAGTTTACTTTTGACGTGTTATTCATTCCAAGAATTGAGGCGCTTAATGTCTGGCAACATGTAATCAAAGAGTCTGTTGGTTACATTAGTTACAAAGTAGCGGGATACATCTAGGGGATAAAGTGAAAAAGACTTTTACCAAACTGTGGAACGGGATTGTCGGCTTGCTGAAATCAGGGACTTCACCTGAAAAGCTCGCGTTAACCTGCGCGCTTGGAGTAGTGATTGGCACATTGCCCGTGTGGGGAATCACGACCGCACTTTGTTTTGTTATGGCACCTTTGTTTCGTGTAAACATGGTTATCCTGCAACTCGTCAACTACCTGCTGTATCCAGCGCAACTGCTACTTATACTTCCTTTCATTAAAATGGGAACTTACCTTTTTGACCTGAATCCTCTTCCCTATACACTTGATCAACTCGTTGGCAGGTTTGAGTCTCATTTTATGACTACGCTCGAAGAGGTTGGTGTTGCACTCGGACTAGGCGTTGGCGTCTGGGTGATTGCTTCGTTGATTGTATTTCCGGGAGTATATCTCGGCACACTCTCTCTGTTCAGAAGGTGGAAATCCCACTTCAGCGAGAATTAAAATCCCAGTAGAGTTTTTGCATGTAGGCCTTGCCAAATGCTTTCTCCTTTTCTGAAGGGTTGCCGTCTTCGGTTATATAAGATTGTCCAATTGTGTCGAATACGCTCAGCGTGCTGTCCGTTTTAAATCCATAGCCATTGTTGTATATGAAAACTGCGAACGGATTCCTATAACCTTCATCAAAGAGGTCGTGACTAAATTCAAACGATCGATCTCGCAAGCCTACTTGCCCCAAAATCGTATTAGCGATGTCGGCCTGGCAGCCCAAGGTATGAACAACGGTATCCTTCTCTGCAAGGGCACCACCTAACCAAATCATCGGAATCTTAAATCGCCTGGGATTCGGCAGGCCTTGGTTATCGGGATACGGATGACCATGGTCGGCAGTGATGACCACCAAGGTATTAGCCCACCAATCGGTCTGCTTGGCCTTGTCGATAAAATCTCCGAGTGATTTGTCCGTGTAGTAAGCCGAATTAAGGAATCTATTAATTTCATCATCACCTTCAATCACTGTCTCCATTGGCACATCAAAAGGTTCGTGGCTACTTTGCGTCATCACCACTTTGAAAAATGGTTCGCTGCAATCTTCCGCCTCCTGAAAAACTTTGTCGAAAACATAGTGATCATGAACACCCCATTTAGAAGTGTTGAGTTCTTGCGGAAAGTCCATGCTGTGTGTGATGTGATCGAAGCCCGCATTGATCAGATATGACCTGAAATTTGAATAGTCTATGTTATAACCATAGCTGAATTCAGTTCGGTATCCGTTCGATTTGAAGACCTTGTTCAGATAAGGTAATGATCTGGTCTTTTTCGGATCTTTTATGATAGACGTTTGTGGTTGCGAAGGGTAGCCATTTAAAATCGAAACGATACCCTTGTCGGTACGATCTCCACTTGAATAAAAATTATCAAACAGAATTCCTTCTTTAATCAACCCATTAATTCGGGGAGTGACATTGGGAAGTCCACCCAAAGCCTCTATAAAACGGAACGTGTAGCTCTCCAACGCGATCAGAATTACGTTCGGTCGCTTGTTGTTGAGGACAATTTTTGTGGAATCGAAGGGTGGGAACAACTCGGAGAATAATTGTTTTGTTTCCGCTTCGCTGTAAAAGTTATCCGGATAACGAAGCTTGTTCATTTTCTGGACAGCATATCCAAAGTTCCACACCACATTTACAGCCGCATGGTTTGCGTACAGATTGTCCTTATGAAAATAAACAAAGCCCGTATTCATTGGTGCCACACCCAGACTGCCGCGAATCGGAAGAATTAAAAGCACAGTTGCTGCTAGCAGCGCAGGAAAAGTTATCCAATTCGCGGATTCAAGCGCATAGAATTTTGGTCTGAGTTTTTTAAAAATCAGATAGCTGAGACCTGCCGTTGCACCTGCCCAAAGGACCAATAGCAGAATTGATTTCCATAAATCACCAGAGCTGGCGGCTTCCTTTCCAAAGTACAATATGGGAGTTGCGTCAAGACGAAACCCCCAATGAACATAGAGCTCCGCATCCAGCACCACGATAAAAACGACCAGGGCTAATAAGATCACCTGGAAAGGGAACCAAATTTTCCAAAGTGTCTTTCCAGAAACGAAAAACAATAAGGCAAAAAGTAGCCCCGGAATCAGGGTGAGATAACCCGCCATGGCCAGGTCCATTCGTATACCATGTGCAAATGCAAGAAAAATATCAGCGAATGAGAGTTGAGACGTTGCATCGTAATGATACAACATAAAAAAAGCGCGTGCGCCAAGGAAGAAGATTACCCAGCACACAAAACCAATCACAAATAATTTTAATCGCGACTTCACTTATCTCTCTTCATTATTTTTAGATACACTTCTTCAACAGCTCTTCTATAGTGGTCGGGATCATCAATTTCACACCAGGCCAAATCTTTCACCACTTTCACAAAAAGAGGTACCTCTCCAGAGATACCAACCATTGCATCTTCATAGTGAATCTCCATTCGGTTCTGCTTATACTGTTGATCAGCGTACTGGCACAATGCCTTAAAGGCTTCCAATGACAATTTGCTTATGCCAACCAATTCACCATCTACAGAACGCAACCGAGAGCGGTCCTTGCTCATCGACACCAAATTACCCTCAGAAGATTGCTGAATAAACACTTCATCACCAGAATGAGTTGCATCACTTGCCAGGATAATATCATGGCGGCTATCGCTAAGGATAAGCTTGAGTGCATTCTCTTCGTATAGCAGGTCCCCTTCAAGCAATAGAAGGCTACCGGCTACCATATCCCGGATATTGAACAGTGTATACATGCTGCCAGTCTCAGCATACTGTTCATTTCTCCGTGTTTCTATCTGACTAAACTCTGTTTTAAGGCTATCAAAGAACTCACTTTGATAACCCGTACCAATGATAATCCTGTTTACACCATTTTTAATAAGGAGTCGAAGAGATCGATGAATAAGCGTCTCCCCGCCTACGCTCACGAATGCCTTTGGCTTTTGTTCCTTCAGGTCTCCCAACCTGCTACCCAAGCCAGCGGCCAGAATGACTGCAGTGTCAATGGAATTGATCATTGCTGAATAAAATGCATCAGTCTCTCCTTAACCTGATAGGGCTTAATAGATGGACGACCCAACTCCTTCGTGGATCCTTTGGCGATCCTCAAATGGAGAAGTGTCAGACCGCCCTGTATCTGCCACTTCACAATTGACTTCGTGAGCTCGTCCAAACCATTCACCTGCTGCGCGATTGGATAACATACGGAAGCAGCGTGCTCCACAAAATCAATATTATGTGATACCGTTGCCTGACCTCCGGTCGAGTCGTGTGTATTGTTGTCCAGAACAATATGCAACAAGTTGGTGGGCTGGTAGTAGGCATTGGTGGTGAAAGACCCCATTCGCATAATGGCGGAACCATCGCCATCAATCACGATCACTTTCTTAGAGGGTTGTGCCAACGCGAGCCCGAGACCCAGTGAACTGATACAGCCCATTGAACCCACCATATAAAGATGATTCGGCTTGTCAGCCACTTCAAATAGCTCTCTTCCTGTCTTGCCAGTAGTGGCCAACAATATGGTATTGCTTTCAGAAAGATCAACCAGTGTTTTCAGCGTTTCTCTCCTTGTTGGCAATTCACTTTTTTGCGAAGACTTTATTTTGGTCTTGTTTTGAATGGTTCTGAGTTGCTGGTCCTTCAACTTAACTTCATCAAAAGTGCCCTTCTTCACCACAAAGAAGAATGTCTCTTTTTTGGCAATAAGCTTATCAGCCTTTTTGAGTTGCTTCTTAGCCTCATTCATATCATCGGAAAGGTAGGCCCACTTTACCTTCATCAGCTTAAGCATTTTTTCTGTGATTTGTCCCATCAGCTCATGCTGTGGCTCATCACCGAGGCCAGCTTCGCCTCTGAGGCTTACAAACCCAAGCACCGGAAGTTGAAAAGTATAGTTTAGTGACGTTAAAGGAGAAGTTGCATTGGTCAATCCGGAATTCTGCATTAGCACCACCGACTTCTTTCCACCGAGGTATGCACCAGAGGCAATCGCAACCGCATCGCCTTCATTGGCAGCCATCACATAATCGCATTCATTGATGGCGTAGTTGATCAGATATTTAAGAAATGAGCAGGGCACACCGGAATAGAAATCATATCCCAGTTTTTTTAACTCATTACCAAAGGCCTGTGTTGAAAGCATACTGAAGATTACAATCTAAGTTTACCTGCATTTTGGAAATCCATCAGGGTGTCTACATCCAGCCATGCCCCGCGAATATATTTAACAGCGATCGTTCCCTCTTTTGCTATTTCATTAAAGAGATCAGCGCACGTCATTTTTTTAAAGTCAGGATGTTTTGCCAGGGTATCCAGGGCTTTGTGAACCATATCCGCACCTTGCTTATTCACTTTCCACAATCCGATGAATTCACCAAATATCTTATCAGAAGGTAAATCAGACGCCATCTGTTTGTAGGTAGCCAACCCTTGGTAGTTAACACGATCGTACATCTCAGAGGCATAAACGAAATCCTTGTCTTCACCGTGCTTGTCACAATCGGCATCAACGATTATAGTGATATTGTTTTGATCATTGAGCAACTCGTTCAGCACAAACCGCTTGAAAATAATATCTCCGTAACTAACAACTGTGTTTTCCTTGATCTGATCCTTTGCCAGATAAAGTGAGTACAACTCCTTCGTCTCCGCGTGCAAATCATTGTCACGCGTCTGGATGTTGTTCATCTTAATCTTTTCTTTCGCGAATCCTCTCACCACGGTGATATCTTTTATGCCAACCTGATTGAATTCATCAATTTGTGTGGACAACAGTGATTTGCCATTTACC
>DAORAG010000131.1:0-7759 GCA_035344095.1 Cyclobacteriaceae bacterium
AAAGAATTGGCGTTGAAATTATTCAACACCGAAAATGCAGTCGGTAAAACAGTAGAGTTTCAACACGAAAAAGAATTCAAGATCACAGGTGTTCTCGATGACATTCCTAACAACTCTTCGGTTCAGTTTGATTTTGCTTTGCCTGTTCAAATCATGATCGACCAGTATCCGCAAGTTACCTCGTGGAAAAATTCCGGTCCTGGCACCTATGTGCTTTTACGGGAAGGAACGAATGTTGCTACATTCGGCCCAAAAATTGAAGGAATTATCAAGGCGAAATCGGATGATACACATCGTACAATCTTTCTAACACCTTATCATGACACCTACTTATACGATCACTATGAGGCAGGTGTTCAGTCAGGCGGGCGGATAGAATACGTGAGGTTATTTACCATTATTGCCATTTTCATTCTCATTATCGCCTGCATCAATTTTATGAACCTGGCTACAGCTGAAGCTACCAGGCGGGCAAAAGAAGTGGGTGTAAAAAAATCAATTGGAGCCAGTCGTTCGGCTTTGATCGGTCAGTACCTTTCAGAGTCATCTATCATCACATTCCTTGCGGTGGTGATCGCCATAGGCCTGACTTACCTTCTGTTACCACAATTTAATCTGATCACCGGAAAGGATCTGGCACTGCATTTTGACAAAACCCTCTGGCTCTCGCTCACATGCCTCACACTGATGACAGGCATTCTGGCTGGCAGCTACCCTGCTTTCTTCCTCTCTTCTTTCAGGCCTGCACAAATTCTGAAAGGGAAAATCACAAATAGTGCCGGGGAAGTATGGACACGTAAAGGGCTGGTGGTATTTCAGTTTATTTTATCAATTGTTTTTATCGTGGCTGTGGTTATCGTCTATAAGCAGGTGGACTTTATTCAAAACAAAAACCTTGGATACGATAAGGAAAATGTAATCTACTTTGAAATTGAGGGTGAGATCAAGAACAATACGCAGACTTTCATCAACGAGTTGAACAAAATCCCGGGCGTGATAAAAGCAACAAGCATGGGACAAAGTATGGTAGGTGGAGGAAACACCAGTGGAATTGAATGGGAAGGAAAGGATCCATCCGAAAGAGTATCATTTGCCTATCGACCTGTGAACTATGACGCGATGGAGATGCTGGGGCTGCAGCTACGAGAGGGAAGATTCTTCTCAAGAGACTTCAATGACACACTCTCTGTCATTTTTAATCAGGCCGCCATTGAAACCATGGGGATGACGGACCCAATAGGCAAGTCAATACAATTCGGCCCTTACCAATGCCCCATCATCGGGGTAATTGAAGACTTTCATTTTGAGTCGATGCACACTGATGTGAAACCAATGTTTTTTATCATGGCACCAGAACACGCACGAAAGATTATGGTGAAGATTGCAAAAGGAGATGAACGTGAAACTTTGGCCAGGCTACAAAATGTTTATAGCGATTTTAACCCAGGTTTTGCTTTCGACTTCACTTTTCTTGACCAGGATTATCAGGAGCAATACAAATCTGAATTAAGGGTTTCTATGCTGTCAAGGTATTTTGCCGTGCTTGCAATTGTGATCTCCTGTTTGGGATTGTTTGGCTTGACAACCTTTACCACCGAGCGCAGAAGAAAAGAGATTGGTATCCGTAAAGTGATGGGTTCGACAGAATGGCAGATTGTTCAACTCCTTTCCACGGACTTTACGAAAATCGTACTCATCGCTATGTTTGTCGCTCTTCCAGTGAGCTACTTGCTGGCCAAGGACTGGCTAAACAGTTTTGCCTATCACATCGATCTCAATCTGATATACTTTGCAGGTGCAGGTCTGGTTGTATTGGTAATAACGTGGCTAACGGTAAGCTCACAGGCATTCAAAGCTTCAAGAGTCAACCCTGCTAGTTGCCTGAAAGATGAGTAAATTCGGCAATGAAAAGAGCTGAGTTTTTGAGGGCTGCGCTGACCCTTTCTCTCGCCCCACTTATTCCCAAGGCAGGTGAAGCTGCCAGGATGAACGATTCCGTTAGATTACTTCGACACGCGACCCTAGTGGTGACATTGGGGGGTGTGAGATTTCTGGTCGACCCTATGCTATCACCAAAAGGGGCTATGGATCCCGTTCAAAACGCAAAGAGCAGCGAGAGGATTCCCATGGTCAACCTACCAGTGAGTGATCAGGAACTTACCGACATTCTTACGCAGGTAGATGCCATTCTCATTACGCATACTCACCGCGATCATTGGGACGCAGTTGCACAAAACTCAATTGAGAAGTCAAAAACGATTTTTTGTCAACCCTCAGACCTGAACAAAATAAAAGAAATCGGATTTACAAACGTGACTAGCATTTCGGACAAACATGCGTTTCACGGAATCAGAATCGACCGCACGGGTGGCAGACATGGTTCAGGAGACATCGGCCAAAGGATGGGTGACGTATCAGGCTTTGTGCTCACAAAAGGCAATAAGCGAATCTACGTGGCGGGAGATACGATCTGGTGCGATGAAGTAAAAAGTGCGCTCAACCAGTTCAAGCCAACCTACACAATACTTAATGCTGGAGGGGCACAATTCAACATGGGCGATCCCATTACCATGACAGATTCAGATGTCATTGAAGTAGCGAATGCTCATCCCAAAGGGAAGTTGGCGGCTGTTCATATGGACACCATCAATCACTGCATGGTGACCCGAGCGATCCTAAAAGAAAAGCTGGCCGCCAAAGGGCTTGACAAAAGAGTTGCCATTCCCGAAGACGGAGAACAATTCAGTATTTAGCAATTCGGAAGAAGGTACAGTCCACTATCCAGTGTGATGCAAAAAACTGGAAAAAGATAAATTCTATCGGCTACATCGATGCTCACCCCGAAAAGAAGAGTTGATTCGAGTAGAGAAAAGCGAGTCCATGATCCTAAAAGGAATTGGTCTCAATGACAAATACCGAAGCTAAAAGACACATGCCCATCCCGTTTTTTGTATCTTGAGATGACTGGTCACTTAAATAGCTCACTATGAAATGGATGTACGGAATACCTCAAAAGAAACGTGTGGCACTTTGGGCAACGCTTATCATGATCATCTTTTTTGCTATCAACTGGGTAGACAAAAACAATGCAAATACGCTTGACTCCACTTTTGATTCCGTTTACGAAGACAGATTATTGGTTGAAAGTTACATTTTCCTTCTATCGGAACATTTGTACCAAAAGAAAATAACCATGTCAACATGTGGAAGCTACATAGACCAATCTGTGCTTGCAGAAAAGATGAGCAACCATAATAAATCAATGAGAGATTTAGTCGCTGCCTTCGGCAAAACAAAGTTGACACGCGAAGAGTCGTCCTACTTCGCTCAACTCAAAAACGGATTGAAAGAGATTGAAACGTTGGAGAAGGAGTTCATTACTTCACAAAGTGATGAGTCGAGGCTATCAATAATGTCGTTGATGGAGGATCAGTTTGAATCCACTCTTGGAAACCTTAATCAGCTGTCAACTATCCAGATTACTGAGGGAAAAATGCTGAAAGACCAATCCAAGAAAATACTGGCAGGCTCTACCCTGCTTACGCAGTTTGAATTAGTGATCATTATCGGAATCGGCATACTTATTCAGATTCTAATCTTTGCTTCTCGAACCTCGGTGCCAAAAAAGCCCCAGAATTACCAGCTCAACTAAGACGGCAGGGTTAAACCTGCGTTAATTTCCTCCTCAAACCTCCAGCTGGCTTTGCAGAGTATGTTTCCGTTGCTATTTTTGTTATTTAGAATTAATCTAATTTCAAATATCAACGATATGACTCCAAAGACTATTTCAGCCTCGTTTGCAGCTCTGCTTCTCCTAATCGTGCCGCTCACAGTGTTAACAAGCTGTGGCCCAAAGGAAAATGCAAACCACGATCTGCTTGCTAATAACGATGAGAAGATCGGTTTGCTGCTGGTAAACCATGGATCAAGGTCTGAAACATGGCGAAACGCCCTGCTAGAGCTGGAAAAGAACGTTACGGATTCGATTATGAAAGCGGGGTTAATCAAAGGCATCAAAACAGCCTTTATGGAGTATACAGAGCCATCCATTGCTACAAGAATGAAGGAGTTTGATGCAGAAGGTTACAGTGATGTTGTTATTGTGCCCGTCTTCCTTACCGTAAGCCCGCACACATTTGAAGACATCCCCACCATTCTTGGTCAAAAAGAAGATCCTCAATCACTCGAACTGCTGAAAATCGAGAACATCGAAAGGTATACCCCAACGGCCAGAGTGCATCTGACCCCAACACTAGACTTTACATCAGTCTTGAAAACAAATGTGCTTCGCAGAGTTTCAGCTCTCTCGGAAAATCCGGAAAAAGAGGGCCTTGTGTTGATTGGGTATGGCGATGAGGCATATGAAAAAGAATGGGGAGATCTGTTCGACAACGTAGGCGCCTACGTAAAAGAGAACAAGGGCATATCAGCCCACTCATATGGATGGTGCGGACATATTGCCCACTACGATCCTAACTACACCACCATCGCGATCAACAAAGTACTGGAGCAGAAAGAAAAGGCAATCGTAATTCCTGTTCTGGTAGCACACGATGAAATGTTCCAGGTGAAAATCATCGGAGATGGGATCGCCAAGGTAGACAAGTCATCCTCTCGCGTGGCTTATCGACCAGATGCCATCCTTCCGGATCCTGAAGTTGAAAAATGGGTGATCAATATCTCACTTCAATTCGCCAGCAAACTAAAGCAAGACACATTCGCCTCGAGATAGGATGAGTAATTTCTCGTTAAAGAAGATTCGGAGGCTCAACATAGTTACCCACCGCGATTTAGGATATTTTTTCTCTTCCTTAATTGTGGTGTATTGTTTATCGGGAATTGCCCTCAATCACATCAATGATTGGAATCCCGACTTCGTCATCACCAAGGACAGTCTGTCCATCGGAAAGACCTACACGCGCGAAGAAATCTCGGATGAAACAATTCTCAAATTCTCGGGATTAGTGGGTCACGAGAGTTTTAAAGTCTACGACTTCCCAACCCATGATCAGGTAAAGATTTATTATGACAACGCTTCGCTCCATGTATACTTCCGGGATGGCGTGGCCATTTATGAAAATGTATCAAGGAGACCAATCTTCTATCAATCAAATATTCTTCACCGAAACAACATCAAAGGCTGGCGTTGGTTTTCTGATGTATTTGCGCTCATCCTCATCGTCATCAACGTTACCGGGGTATTCATTCTAAAAGGAAAGCACGGAGTGCTTGGTAGAGGCAAATGGCTGATCTCAGCAGGCGCATTGCCTCCCGTTATTGCGCTCGTGCTCAGCGAATTTATTTAGTCACCTTCAGTCCCCCGACAATTCTATCTACCCACAACCCGTATTGCTTTCCGGAAGGATGCAATCCATCTGAGGCAACCAGCGCGGGATCGTCAAGACCATCTCTTGATATGTCTGTGATGTTGAAGTATTGAATTCCGTATGACTCGGTGATCCTTTTGTTTACTTCATTAAACTCATCCAACTCCCTAGAAATTTTCTCCTGCTTAGGTTTACCAAAGGGAGTGAATCCATAATCGGGAATTGAAACCACAAACACCTTTGCCTTATTCCCGCCAGCCAAGGCAATTGCTGTGTTCAGAAGATCTTCATATTCCACCGCATACTGGTCAACCGGCTTGCCCTGGTATTGATTGTTGACACCGATCAGCAGTGAAACGAGATCATAAGTCTCTTTGATCTGAGCGATGTTAATTGCGTTTTTAAGATTATCTGTACGCCAGCCGGTGGTAGCGATTATTCTCGGGTTATCAATTTCAATACCTTTTCCTCTCAATTGCGCAGCCAGTTGAACCGGCCACCGTTCTCCTTCAGCTACACTCTCACCTATTGTATACGAGTCTCCTAATGCCAGGTACTTGAGTGGTTTACTGTTTTGTGCGGACATAGTGGTAGATAAGATGGTGAGCAAAAGAAAAATTGTGTTTCGAATCATAGTCTATTTTTTAGTATCGATCGTTCCTGTCATTTTCGGGTTATCAAGGTATTTACCAAACCAATTTTTGTACCGGGTATATCGATCTACCTGATAACTCGGTGTTCTTATGCCGTGAAATTGTCCTGGATAAACCACAAATTCAGTTGGCACACCCAGCGTTTTTAGTGCCTGATACATTTGTTCACTACCTAGTGGCGGCACGTTAAAATCTTTTTCGCCAACCATGTATAAAGTGGGCGTCTTTATTTTCTCTACATTGAAAAACGGTGACGATAGTTCCATCCACTTGTCTGCATTCTTCCATGGCAGACCCAGTTCATTCTCGTATTGCGTTGTATATTGATCCGCCCCATAAAGTGAAATCCAAAGCGCACTTCCCGCGCCACTCGCTGCAGCTCTGAACCTGGTATCTGCGGCTGTAATGTAGTCTGTGAGAATGCCTCCATAGCTCCATCCTCCTACAACCATTTGGTTTGCATCAACCCTTCCCTCTTTGATCAAGTGGTCCACTGCCCCGATCAGGTCGACAACTTCCTTGTTTCCCCAGTCAGCATAGATGGCCCTGCTATAGTCCATTCCTCTGCCATTGCTACCCCTGTAGTTTACATTCGCTACAGCGTAGCCGTTGGCCGCGTGAAGCTGAGAGATCAGATCAAAACTAAAGTCGTCCTGGCTGGTTGGGCCACCGTGTATCCACAATACCAATGGCAATTTTTGGTTCTTAGGTTTATTGGGTGGCCAAAGCAGCAAGCTGTTCACTGTCGTTCCGTCTTTGCTTTTGGAACTAAAGCCTTCCACTGATGCCAAAGTCAATGGCTTGAGAAAATCATCATTAACCCGAGTAAGTCGCCTGGCAATTGTACCTTCAATTCCATACACCTCAAATGGCGTCTGAGGGTCGCTACACATTGCAGCCCATTTCCCATTGACGCTACCTTGGAGAGAATAGAACACCCGGTCACCCGAAGTGACGGTCTTCATCTCTCCGGAAGCCACGTCAAACGAAACAATGTGACGTCTCCTGTCGTCATCAATCATGGCATAAATTAATTTTCCGTCTGATGACCACTGGGGTGCGTACAAATCCCGATCTACTTTTACGGAAATAATTCGAGGAGTCCCTCCCGCTACCGGCACGATCGCCACCTGTGGTTGATCGTAAATGTCATATTCAGGTGTACGGGATTTTAGGTAAACGATAGATTTTCCGTCAGGACTCCACGAAGGTGATGTGTCCGCATCTTCCCATGTTGTAAGCTGGCGAGGCTTGGCTCCTTGTTTCGCATCAACAATCCAGATATCTGTGTTGCCATTTCTGTCCGGGTCAGAGGTCCTATTGCTTACAAATGCAAGTTGCTTCGAATCGGGTGACCAAACGGGATCGGTATTATCAAAATCTCCTGTTGTAAGCGTGTCAAGTTTGCCGGTTACAAAGTCGTATAAGTAAATATGGTTTCGCTTCCGCTCGAGGTAGCCTTGGCCGTCCGCCTTAAAGTGGTGGCGGTCCATGACGATTGGCTTTTTGGTTTTCTTCTTTTCATCACCTTCCTCGGGCTCTTGATCCCGGATTACAAGTGCTATCCGCTTGGCGTCAGGACTCCACTCATAGCTTCCGATGTCAACCTTAAGGTTGGTAACCCTTTCCGCTTCTCCTCCCCTTCTGTCCAACTTCCAGAGCTGTGCTGATTTGGATTCATATCTGCTGGAGAGGAAGGTAATGAACCTTCCGTCAGGCGACCAGCGTGGATTGGTTTCGTTTTCTTTGCTGGACGTCAACCTGATCGATTCTTTTCCA
>DAORAG010000132.1:0-7644 GCA_035344095.1 Cyclobacteriaceae bacterium
CCGTTGGTCACAGAATACACGGTCTTCTTGATGGGAATGATCGGCTTGTCTTCATATTGACATGAAAAAGACGTTGTCATCGACAGGCGATCGGTAATCATTACTTGCAGTTGAAAATCTCCGCTGATTCGATTGCGAAATACATCTGCCTGCGTATCCATCCCGCCCTGATAGTATGCTATTAAGTGGAAATTGACCTGTTCACTTAGCTTGGTTGTAATACCGATATAGTCCGAGGTTTTAAGAATGTTTTTCTCAATGATAGGATCATTATCGACAAAAGATTTCCACCTCTCCATCTCTTGCATTGCTCCTAGCCCCACGTGCACATTGGTGCCAGCCGACTCCAAAACCCGCAATCTTAGCCCTCCACCAATAAGAAATCGAAAAGGCATATTCCTCCCATCGTCATACTGCACCTGAAGGAAAGATTCATAACTGAATTTTTGCTTTCTTAAAAAATTAGCCCGTAAGTGTGAATATCCGTTACTGCTAAGCGGACCTCCGGTAGCCTTATTGTAGTGTACATTGTTGATTGATATGTATGCATGCTTTTTACTGAGATAGACTACATCGCTTGTAGCCGTCAACCCAACAAAAGTGATCTCTTCTTCGGCAGTTGCACTTCGATTGTGAATATTGAAATTGAGCCCAAGATTTCCAATCGTGATTTTGGATGAATCCAGTAACAAACTGCCTTTGTCCACCTTAAGAATCTGACCTTTAGACATGTGGGCACAGAGGAATAGAACAAGCAATAACGGTACTTTTCTCATCGTAAAACGTTTAATCAATTTTGACCGATCAAATTAGCTATTTACTTTAAACGGGAACACCTATATTCAATGCTCAAAATTATAATACAAGATGAGACATCTAATCTTCTTCATGATTGCCGCAATGTTCTGCAACTGGGCAACAGCTCAGGAAAAAGAGCAATCAAAAAAGGACTCAATTAAAAAAGAAAAAAAGAAAGACCTGCCGCTTGAGGTCGGGAGGAAAGTTCCCATTAAAACCAGCGAAGGTACATGGATGTCTCTCGATGTAAGTCCCGATGGAAAGACAATTGCGTTCGATTTTCTTGGTGATATCTACACGATGCCAATTAGTGGTGGCAGAGCTACGCAGTTCACGTCTGGCATGGCCTTCGACTCTCATCCAAAATTTAGCCCAGACGGCAAAAGATTATTATTCATTTCAGATCGCAGCGGAGGCGAGAATGTGTGGTGGTTTGCAATCGATAAAAAGGACTCACTCCAGGTGACCAAAGGCGATACAGATCACTATCAATCAGCGGAATGGACCCCCGATGGTGATTACATAGTAGCGTCACGCGGCACGAGAAACCTTAAGTTGTGGCTATTTCATAAGGAAGGTGGCAGTGGCTCACAGCTAATAGACAAACCAGAAAATCTGAAAATGGTTGAAGCTGCCTTCGGACCTGATGGTCGATACATTTGGTACTCCAGAAGGACCAGCGCATGGAATTACAATGCACAGTTTCCGCAATATCAACTTGCCGTTTATGATCGCGAAACCGGAGAAACAGAAACGAAGACCCAACGATATGGGTCAGCTTTTACGCCTACACTTTCTCCTGATGGTAAGTGGCTCGTGTATGGCAGCAGACACAATGACGAGACTGGTCTGCTATTGAGAGACCTTAAGAGTGGAGACGAAAGATGGCTGGCGTACCCAGTGCAGCACGATGAGCAGGAGTCGATGGCAACAATGGGTGTGCTGCCCGCAATGTCGTTTACACCCGATAGCAAAGAAGTAGTGGCGTCATATGGTGGAAAATTTTACCGAATTCCTGTTGCAGGTGGAGACGCCTTCAATATTCCATTTGAAATTGACTCCGAGCTCCTCTTAGGTCCGGCAGTCGATTTCAAGTATCCCATCTCTGATGAAAAGGAAATGATAGTGACGCAGATAAGGGATGCCGCTATTTCACCTGACGGTAAACAAATTGCATTCACTGCATTGAACAGGCTCTACACCATGACACTACCGAATGGCACACCAAGAAGGGTGTCCACATTCAATTTCACAGAAGCACAGCCGACCTGGAGTCCGGATGGCAACCAACTAGCATGGGTAAGTTGGGAAGGAGAAAATGCAGGACACATTTATAAAATCAACTTCAAGGCAAAAACATCAAAGCCGGTAAGGCTGACCAACGAGGCAGGCTTCTACACCGATCCCGCATGGTCGTACACCGGAAACCGGATTGCATTCATGAGAGGGTCGGCACAAGTCTTTAAGGACAACGGTGACCCTTTCTTCATCAATGGGCAGGATAAAATCATGTGGATCTCCGGTGATGGAGGAATCACAAATCTGATTGCCAATGCAAATGGAAGAGGCAATCCACACTTCGTTAAATCAAATGATAGAGTTTACCTATACAGTGACAAAGATGGGTTGGTCTCCTTGCGATGGGACGGCACCGATGAAAAGAAGCATGTAAAGGTGACGGGGATCACCACATACGGTGCACTTCTGGAAGAAACCAGTTGCATGCTTAGAGAGACTGATAGAGAGCCAAAAAAGGAACCATCGAATGCAGCGGTAATTAAAATGGCGCCTCAGGGCGATATGGCGTTCGCAAAAATTAACAATGATGTGTATGTGGTCACCATTCCTATAACTGGTGGTGACACCCCGAAAATTTCGGTAGCGGAAGCTGATAAAGCTCAATTCCCGTCAAGGAAGTTGACTACAATAGGTGGTGAGTTTGCAAGCTGGGGCGCTAATGGAAGAGTTGTTTACTACACGTTAGGAAATGCTTTGTTTACGTATGATCTTGACTCTGCCAAGTCGAGAGAAATAGAGATAAAAAAGAAAAAGGCTGACCAGAAAAAAGATGAGGGTGATAAAAAAGATGGAGACGATGGCGATAAGGAAAAGAAAGATGACTCATACAAGCCTGCTGAGTTAAGAATAAAGGTCAAAGTCGAAAAAGACATTCCATCCGGAAAAATACTTCTACAAAATGCACGCATTGTCACCATGAAAGGTGATGAGGTAATTGAGCGTGGCGATATTCTGATTGAGAATGCAAGAATCAAACAAGTGGGAGCCGCAGGATCAATTTCTACGGATGCATCCGTGAAGAAAATCGATATGAGTGGCAAAACCATCACACCAGGTTTTGTTGACACACACTCACACATGTGGCCTAACTGGGGAATTCACAAGTCACAGGTATGGATGTACGCAGCGAACCTGGCTTACGGTGTCACTACTACGCGCGATCCGCAAACAGCAACGACCGATGTACTCACTTATAGTGACATGGTGGAAACGGGCGACATCATAGGTCCAAGAATTTACTCTACAGGCCCAGGAGTTGGCTTCTGGATGTACAACCTGAAAAGCTATGAGCAAACAAAAGACATCCTGAAACAGTATTCAGAATATTTTAACACAAAGACGATTAAAATGTATCTGACTGGCAATCGCCAGCACCGGCAATGGATTATCCAAGCGGCCCGAGAGCAACAACTGATGCCAACGACCGAAGGCGGTTTGGATTTTAAGCTGAACATGACCAACCTCATTGACGGGTATCCGGGACATGAACACTCCATACCCATTTATCCCCTTTATAAAGATGTTGTTACCGGAGTAGCCAACGCAAAGATGGCTTACACGCCAACATTGCTTGTGGCTTATGGTGGTCCGTGGGCGGAGAACTATTATTACGCTACCGAAAATGTAAATGGTGATCCCAAGCTCAATCACTTTACCGCTAAAAGTGAATTGGACCAAAAATCCAGAAGGAGACCAGGATGGTTTATGGAGGAGGAGCATGTGTTTAAAGATCACGCCAAATTTGTAAATGACCTGGTTTCAGCTGGAGGACTTGCTGGTGTAGGATCCCATGGTCAGCTGCAAGGCCTGGGGTATCACTGGGAGCTTTGGAATATCGCATCGGGAGGTATGACCAATCACAATGCCCTCCGAGTTGCAACAATACTAGGCGCAACAGCAATTGGGCTTGACAAAGATTTAGGCAGTATCGAACCGGGTAAGCTTGCTGATTTGGTCATTCTGGATCGGAATCCATTGGATAATATTCGCAACACCAATAGCGTACTTCAGGTGATGAAAAATGGGCGACTGTACGATGGCAACACACTTGACGAGGTCTATCCAAGAACCCGCAAGGCTCCATCGTTCGGAAACGAGCAATCGGTACCCGGGAAGCTTCCTGGGATAAAGAAATAATTCTGGTAGCATCTGGTGGCTTTACCACCAGATGCCTTTAGTTCCATTCTTGTAATATTTTCGTTAGCCATTTTTGTTTTAGCTAATTTCGGGGTTCTTGAAAAGGGCTACCTCCATATTGCTGCTGGCTGCCATCCTGGTTCACCTAATAGGTTTCTACGTGTACTTTATGGTTCGGCTTGGACAAATCAGAAGTGAAATGCGGGAAAACATCGCCCTCCTTTCACCGGATGAGATGCAGGTATTTGAACTTACACCGGATGAGTATAATAGTGCAAGAGAAAACGACCACGAGGTAAAGATCAACGGTCGCATGTACGACCACGCCACACCAAGAGTTGAAAACGGAATGGTGATCTTGTACGCTAAACATGACCAGGCGGAAGACAATCTACTCGCGCTTCTTGAAGTGGTAGTTAGTACCGCCACCAGCGACACCCAAAAAGTTCCGACTGAATTAACGATTTTCTTTGATCTTGATTTTATAATTCAATGCGCAGTGCCGGTCAACTACACTTTGGCTCCAAAGGAAAGATCATGGCTCCCAATTAAAAAAATTCTTAGCGAAAAAATATCCGTTGAGCCTCCTCCTCCCCAAGCATAATTTTTCTCCGATATCCGGGCGATTCAGTCCGGATAAAATTAGTCGTTAAGTTTCTTAAGAATTTTTATGCAAAGAATTATTACGTCTTTGCTGCTCTTGTCCGCCTTTCAATGGTGCTGGGCGCAAGAGAGCAATGACACCACAAAACAATTTGTTCTTGATGAGGTGGTAGTGTCTGCAACACGCTGGAGACAAACGTCAAGCAATGTGCCTTCTAAAATCATCACTATCCCACCACGTGAAGTATCTCTTCAAAATCCCCAGACCGCAGCCGACTTACTCGGGATTTCCGGTAAAGTCTATATACAAAAAAGCCAGCAAGGTGGAGGAAGCCCGATGATCCGAGGCTTTGCAACCAATCGTTTATTGTACACTGTAGATGGCGTGAGAATGAACACGGCTATTTTCAGGGCGGGGAATATCCAAAATGTCATCAACCTGGATCCATTTGCAACAGAGAGCACAGAAGTTTTTTTCGGGCCGGGATCCGTCATTTATGGAAGTGATGCCATTGGAGGCGTGATGAGCTTTCAAACACTTACTCCACAATTTTCTTCTGGCGACAGGACTAATATCACTGGCAAATTCTCTACACGATATTCTTCAGTTAACAAGGAGAACACAGGTCATTTTGATGTGAACCTCGGATGGAAAAAATGGGCGCTCGTGACCAGTACCAGCTCATGGGATTATGATCACCTAAAGCAAGGAAGCCATGGGCCCAAAGATTACGTTAAGCCCTACTACGTTCAACGTCAGAATGGTGTTGATCAGGTGATTACACAGGATGATCCGCTTTTGCAGATTCCATCAGCTTATTCTCAAATGAATCTGATGCAAAAAGTAAGATTCAAGCCCAATGAATCATGGGATTTCCAATATGGGTTTCACTATTCCGAAACGTCACCTTATGGTCGCTACGACCGCCATAACCGCGTGAGAAATGGTACCGCTCGTTATGCAGAATGGAATTATGGGCCACAGAAATGGATGATGAACAATCTCAACATCAATCATATTGATAGCAACTCTGTGTATGATCAATTGAGTATCCGTCTAGCACAGCAGTCATTTGCTGAAAGTCGAATCGATCGGTCGTTGAACAATAACGAACGGAACACGCAAACAGAAGAAGTAGAAGCCTATTCCGTAAACCTAGATTTTGTCAAGAGTATGCGAGGAAATCATCGTTTGTTTTATGGTCTTGAATACGTCTTCAATGATGTGAACTCAACTGGGATGCTCACCGATATTTCTACCGGTCAGGATGCAACTGGAGCTTCGCGCTACCCGCAATCCAACTGGAGTTCACTGGCTGCTTACCTAAATGACGAGTTCAGAGTTTCTGACCATTTTACTTTGCAGGCAGGCGTGCGATACAACCAGTACAAGATTGACGCTGATTTCAGCAACAATCTGAGCTTTTATCCCTTTCCTTTCGCTACAGCTAGTTTGAACAACAGTGCGATTACGGGAAGCATCGGTGGCGTACTGCATATGTCTGATAGCTGGACGTTGTCAGCAAATTACAGTACAGCTTTTCGTTCACCCAACATTGATGACTTAGGAAAAGTATTTGATTCCGAGCCAGGGGCAGTCACCGTTCCCAATCCCGACTTGAAAGCGGAGTACGCCCATAACTTTGATCTGGGATTCGTCAAGGTACTTGGAGATCGAGTAAAACTCGATGTGACTGGCTATTATACCAATTTGCAAAACGCACTCGTGCGCAGAAATTTTTCACTCAATGGTCAGGAAATGATCATGTACGATGGACAACTAAGTCAGGTGCAAGCCATTCAGAACGCTGCGGTAGCAAATGTTCATGGAATTCAGGCGGGACTGGAGATCAAGCTTCCAGGGGGATTTGCTTTCAGCACCGATCTTAACTATCAGGAAGGAGAAGAAGAGTTAGACGATGGAACGACAAGCGCCTCACGGCACGCAGCTCCATTTTTTGGAGTTACCCGGCTGGGTTTTCTAAGTGACCGTTTCAGTCTCACACTCTACACTAACTATCAAGGTGAAAGAAAATTTGAAGACTTACCTCAGGAGGAGCAAAGCAAAGATGAAATCTATGCAAAAGACAAAGATGGCAATAACTATGCTCCGGCCTGGTATACACTCAATCTGAAAGGCAGCTACCAACTCAATGGTGCCTTTACGCTTTCTGCAGGTTTGGAGAATATTACCGATCAACGATATCGACCTTACAGTTCTGGTATCTCCGCACCAGGTAGAAATTTTATTTTGTCATTAACAGCACGATTTTAAATCAGTATAGCAGGGTGCGAATGCACTCTGCTTTCATTTTAGTATGAACTACAAACGACTCGTTGATTCACTCAGGCAATTCAGAACCTGGCATCGCTGGATAGGTATCTCGGTAGCTTTTTTCATGCTTATCAGTGCGACAACAGGTATTCTGCTTGGCTGGAAAAAAAATGTTGATCTGCTGCAGCCGCCCGAACAAAAAGGGACAAAGGCAGAATTGAGAGATTGGGTGAGTATCGACCAAATCGTTACCAGCGCGATCCACGCTATTGACTCTGTTGTTGGGGAACCCAACGAGGTGGATAAACTTGATGTGCGTCCCTCGAAGGGAATTGTAAAGGTTCTGTTCAAAACAGGATATTGGGAAGTGCAGGTCGATGGCGCTACCGGGAAAGCGCTGTCAGTTAACAGACGGCACTCTGATTGGATTGAACATGTTCACGATGGCTCAATCATTGGCGATCTTTTCAAGTTGACTTACACGAATGTGATCGGGTGGAGTTTGCTTATTCTTTCACTAAGCGGTGCATGGC
>DAORAG010000133.1:0-7637 GCA_035344095.1 Cyclobacteriaceae bacterium
GACTAAATTTTATTGATACGAGTTTTTTGAAAAGGCTACCGGGTTACGAGGAGAATATATTTGGTAACTCCGGTAGCGAAGACTTTGATCAATAAACCTCTATGACCATAGAGAATGAATCGTTGTTGCGATTTCTCATCATGGGTATGTCCCTGTCTAACTTAAGTTCTGGTGTCACCGATTGAACGGTGAAAGTTTGGCCACCTAATGCCGGATTGTCTGCATTGAAGTTGGCACCATCTCGATTGCAGTCTATTCGTTGTGGAAAGAAATAGATTCTGTCTCCTGGCTTTAGTTGTAGATCGGCAATAGGCCATACACGTGTGTAACGCAAAAACATTACGGATACCTTACCTCCATGCTGTGGCGAAAACGCACGAGCATCATTACCAGAGGGAAGTGCGGGTGTCGCGGGCTGAACTGGTGGTGTCGCAGGTTGTGATTGCGCTTGTACGGGCTGAGTTGTGGTTGGCCTGGAAGGTGAAGCTGTTGCTGTAGGAGCACTAATGTTTTCCATCTCCCACATGGCACTCCACCAACCGAGATCTACGGGTCCTGCTTCCAGACGTCCATTCTGGTTGTGTATGGCGATATCAGGTTTCCAGCGATTGCGAAGGCGAACGAAAGAAGTTCCCGCTACCTGCTCGAGTTGCCACTGCGCACTCCACCATCCGGGTTGAATGTCACTGCAGGCAAGCGGCCCTTGTTCGATTTGAAGGTATTGATTTCTCCACCTGTTCTTGATGCGGTAGTAAACGGTTCCCGGTTCTTGCTCCAGTGTCCACTGGGCACTCCACCATCCCGGTTGTATGGCGCTGGATGCCGGTGTTGGTTGCTCAACGTGAATATATTCTATTGACTTCCATCTGTTTTTCAGGCGGAAGAAATTTTGTGCATCGCTATAAAAGACAATACAGCAAAATACTAGGGTAAGGAGGCTGGTTCTCATGGTATTTGAAATTGGAATTTGTGTTCTCAGGGTTACTATTGCTGAATGTGTCACCGATGCTCAACAATATACGACATCGATGCATTTCAATTAGAACTCAGGTCATCAATTCTGCAATTCAGTACAACCAATCCCCCGGTCACTCCCCGAACCCTCTTGATTTTCCTCCATTTGAGCACTTTTATCGTATCGAAATGTAGATCATTAACTACCAACCACTGTGCCATGTTATACAACTACCTCAAAATTGCCATCCGTTCGCTGCTGAAAAGCAAGATTCATTCCGCTATCAACATATTCGGATTGGGTATCGGTATTGCGTGTTGCGTACTCATCGTCTTGTTTGTGAAAGATGAGTGGACCTTTGATTCGTTCCATACCAAAGCAAATCGCATTTATAGAGTGTGGGCAAAGGAGGATTATGGGAAGGACGAGCAGTTCTTTTACACGGTGACACCTTTTCCAATGGCCGCTGCCCTCAAAGAAAATTTTGAGGAAGTAGATTTGAGTGTGGGTGTACATTCAACTGAGGGTTTGATAAGACTTGGTGATGACCAATTTTCAGAAGAGGTCTATCTGGTAGGAGCACACTTTTTCGACATATTTGATTTCGAAGTACTTAAAGGAAATACAAATGGTGTCTTAAGTACCTTGGATGGCTTAGTGTTATCCGAAAGAATTGCAGTAAAGTATTTTGGGGATGCGGATCCAATCAACAAAATAGTTTCTATCCAAATTGCGGATCGTTTTGAAGATTTTTCGGTAAAGGCAGTGTTGAAGAATATGCCTTCTAATTCAAGTTTTCAGTTCGATATCCTTATCTCCGATCTTAATAACAACAAAGTATATAGCGAAAGAAGTCTGGGCGCATGGTTTAATATTGTGCCTGAAACCTATGTGTTGTTGACCGAGCAAGCCAAAGCCTCGGCTCTTACTCCCAAGTTTGGATCTGTATTCAAGAAAATTATGGGCCCTGATTTCGAAGGTACTTATGAGGTTGGGTTACAGCCGTTGTTGGACATTCATCTCAATACTGATTTCCCTATCGGTCGCGCACCAGTTAGTAATCCAAGATATACATACATCCTGGGCGGGATCGCGATACTTATTCTCGTTGTAGCTTGTATCAACTTCGTAACGTTATCAGTGGGAAGGTCTTTGAAGAGGGCGAAAGAGGTTGGCGTACGCAAAGTAGTAGGAGCCGAGAGAAAACATTTGATTTTTCAATTTATTGGAGAAGCGGTTATCGTGACCATAGTATCACTGGTGGTTGGAATGATAGTGGCCGTCACAGGACTTCCGACTTTTAACGACCTCTCCGGTAAGGGGCTTGTTCTGGAGATCAGTGAATTCATGGTGTTGCTGGGTCTGTTCCTGGTATTAATCATTGGATTGTTTGCAGGAAGTTATCCCGCATTTGTATTAAGCAGTTTTCGACCAGTATCTGTGCTCAAAGGAGGAGTAAATGTAGGAGGCAGCAAACAACGACTCCGCAAAATATTGGTAGGTGTTCAATTGGTACTCAGCGTATTTCTGATATCTTCTACGTTGATCATGCGCGATCAACTTAACTTTTTACAAAACAAGGACCTTGGATTTAACAAGGAGCAACTAATGGTTGTTCAGTTGAATGTCGTTTCCTCTCCGGATGCGAGAATGTCGCAACGTCTGCGTGATGGGTTTACCAAGTTGGAGCAATTCAAAATTGAGCTCGCCAAGGTGCAAGGTATGTCCGCTGTGTTTGGAGCAGCCCAGGATTTTGGGCATGGAAACTGGATTAATATCGGCTACACGGACAACACCAGTACTTACAGGCAATTCAACCTAAACGTTGTTGATGAAGATTACATACCGGGAATGAAAATGGAAATGGTTGCTGGTAGAAATTTTTCAAAAGAGATACCTGCTGATAAACGAAGATCTATTATCGTCAATGAAGCATTTGTAAGAGAATACGGCTGGACCGATCCCATTGGTCAGCGAATTCCTGGTAATAATTTTGGAGATCATGAGGTCATTGGCGTAGTAAAGGATTTTAATTACAACTCACTTTATACGCGCGTGGATCCCGTTGTGTTAGTAACCGATTTTGATGTGATTCGGAGTGGAGTTGAAAATATCAACGTCAGCAGTACAACAGTTCCAAAACTGATGGCACGATTGAACCCAGGTAATATCGCTAATACCATAGGTGAAATAAAATCAGTTTGGGATCGAATCACCAATGGCGAAGAGTTCAACTTCTCATTCGCTGATGAGTCTATGGCCGCACAGTATCGCACGGATCAGAACCTCAGCAAGATCATTAGTATTGCCACATTGCTGGCTATTATTATTGGTAGCCTTGGCCTATACGCATTGGCATCGTTGGCCATGCAGAACCGAACCAAGGAAATCAGTATTCGCAAAGTAATGGGCGCTACGGAACAATCGCTATTGGTATTGCTGTCAAAAGACTATGTATACCTTATTGGCATCAGTTTGCTGGTGTCCGTACCGCTAACAGTTTATATCATGAACAACTGGCTCCAGACTTTTGAATATAATGTCGGAATCAGTTGGCAGGTGTTTGCTATAGCAGGTGCTCTTTCATTGCTCATTGCCATCTTAACGATCAGCAACCAGGCTGTTCGCACGGCACGGTCTCAGCCCGCACAAACCCTTAAGTCAGAATAAGATGGATAAAAATAACCTCTGTTTCCTCGACAGTAATAAAAATAACACATCAGAAATGTCCGTTTTCGGATAATCCGGAAAACAAACTGCCTTAAGAACCAGTTTAAATATCCCAAATCTACCCGCATGTTCAAAAGTTACTTCACCTCAGCTTTACGCAACTTCCTTAAGCAGAAAGGATTTACCTTTCTCAACATTGTTGGACTTTCACTAGGCATAGCGGCCAGCTTGCTTATCCTGCAATATGTAAAGTATGAAAGGAGTTATGATACTTTTCACACCAAGGCTCAGGATATCTACCGCATTCAATACAACGGATGGCAAAACGGTAAGCTTAGGTTTGAGTGCGCAGCTGCGGTGCCGGCAGTGGGTCCGGCATTAACAAATAATTTTCCTGAAGTACTGAGGTTTACACGTCTATTCCCGGTAGGAGGAGTGATGAGCTATGAGCATCCAGAGTTGGGTCTCGTTAGCTTCTTTGAAAAGAGAATGCAAATCACGGATTCATCTGTGTTTGATATTTTCGACTTCCACCTGATAAAAGGCAACAAAGAAACAGTATTGACAGGTCCTGACAAAGTTGTCATTTCACAACGGGCGGCTAAAAAGTATTTTGGAGATGATGATCCGATCGGGAAAGCAATTACCTGGAATGGAGACACGCGATTGGAAGTCACTGGTGTGTTTCAGGATATTCCAGATAATTCTCATATCAAATTTGATTTCATGATGTCGTATCAAACCCTCGTGACCCGTGCCGGAGAAGGTGCTGAGACTGCCTGGGGATGGTACGATTTCAATACGTATGTTTTGATAGCTCCTGGTACAGATGTGCGTGCGCTGCAGTCGAAATGGGACACCTACTTGTATGACACCAGGCATGAGGATTGGGAAAAGAGAAATCAAAAACAGGAATTTATACTCCAGCCCGTATTGGATATTCATTTATATGGAGATCTCCTTCAGGAGTCTGTGCCTGAAGAAAAGGGTGACGGCAAAGCAGTGTATGCTCTGTCATTTATTGCTTTGTTCATTTTGATTATTGCATGGGTTAACTACATCAATCTCGCAACAGCAAAATCTTTTGACCGCGCGAATGAAGTGGGTGTAAGAAAAGTGATGGGTGCAGTGAAGAATCAGTTGATTTACCAATTTCTGTTTGAGTCAATTCTCATCAACTTTTTCTCTGCCTTACTTGCAGTCGCTTTGGTATGGATGTTATGGCCGGGTTTCATCGGCCTGACGGGCAGAAGCATTCCAATGGAATACATGCTTCAACAGGATTTCTGGATACTGTTGTCTGTGTTGTTTTTGGTAGGTGCATTGTTGTCCGGATTTTATCCAGCCATTGTTTTATCATCTTTCAAACCAATAGCGGTGTTGAAGGGCAAGGTGATGCGAACTGCACATGGCGGCTTACTACGCAAAGGGCTGGTGGTATTCCAATTCGTAGCTTCCGTGATATTGATTATCGGACTGTTGGTGGTCTATCAACAACTCAACTTCATGCGCAACCAGGACCTGGGAGTAAATATCAATCAGACTTTGGTACTGAAAGGACCTGGTGCCACTGACTCTACCTATTCAAGGAAAATGGAGAGCTTCAAATCGGAAGCACTTCGTGTATCGGGGGTAAAGAGCATGACAGCTTCTACCAATGTGCCGGGAGACGAAATATTTTGGGCGATGGGTGTAAGGAGACTGGTAGGTGGACCGGAGTCCAATATTTCGGGCTACACCATCGGGATCGACCACGACTATATTTCTTCATTCAATTTGAAACTTGCAGCTGGACGAAGTTTCGATCGTGATTTCACTAATGAATCCCAGTCTGTCATTCTTAATAGGGCAATGACCGAGGCGCTTGACTTCGAGAAACCTGAAGATGCCCTTGGACAAAAGATCATCCAAAACGATACACTGGAGGTTGTGGGTGTATTAGAGGACTATCATCAGATGTCGCTGAAGGAAGCGATGACACCATTGGTGTTTAGATATACGCCAGAGTTTTCCAGTTTCTATGCCTTTAAAATTGGTGATGCCAATGCGCAGGATGTGTTGGCTGGACTTGAGGAACCATGGAAAACGTATTTTCCCGGTAATCCGCTGGATTATTTTTTTCTTGATGAATTTTTCAATAAACAATATGAAAGTGATCGCCAGTTTGGACAGGTATTTGGCGTATTTACTGTGCTCGCCATATTCATTGCATGCCTTGGCTTGTTCGGTCTTGCGTCTTTCCTCACGATACAGCGAACCAAGGAAATTGGAATAAGAAAGGTATTGGGATCTTCTGTTCCGAACATTGTGGTTCTTCTTTCGCGTGAGTTTTTGCTTCTCGTGCTAATCGCCAATGTCATTGCGTGGCCAGTAGCGTGGTGGTTGATGAATACATGGCTTGAGGGCTTCCCTTACAGAATTGAGATCAATTTAGTTCTGTTTGTGGTGGCTGCCGTTGGTGTGCTCGTAGTGGCCTTCCTTTCCGTTGGATTCCAAACGCTGAAAGCAGCTTTGATCAATCCGGCTCAGACGTTGAAGTATGAGTAACAAAAAATTCATGCGATTTTCGTAAATTGACGCTGTGAAAGGAAAAGTTGTTAAGACTACATTTGAAGAAGAGTCGAGACTGAAGGATGATGCATTTCTTGCTCTTGATCCACTCGAGAGATTGGCACTTCAGCTTAAGGTAAGGGAACTGATGAAAAGGAACGATGCCAAATACTCTTACGAAGGAATGAGGGTAAAAATAACAAAGCTGGCTTGAAACTCTATAGTCAGGAGCATCTCGGAATTCTCCGAGCGTTCGTTAAGCACAAAGTTAAATTTGTCATAATAGGAGGCCACGCAGCCATCTATCACGGTGTAAATCGCAATACGGGAGATCTTGATATCTTGATTGAACCAACCGCTAAAAATGGTGATTTGGTGTTGACTTCGCTTAAGTCAAATGGCCTCGAAATCCCAGAGATGGATTTGCGGGAGTTTGAGTCGAACTTGGTATTGTCGTTCGGTCTTGAACCAGATGCAGTTGATATCATTAACTATGCACCGGGAGTTACGTTTAATCAAGTATTCGAGAACTCTATTAATGTCGATGTGGAAGGAATAAGCATAAAGATGATGGACATTCGTGATCTTCTAAAAAACAAGGAAGCTTTGAATCGTGGCGGAGAAAAGTCGCATCTTGATAAGTATGACATTGAGGTCTTAAGAAGGATCATAGGCAGAAAATGAATCATTTTTTGCCCATTTCGTCCAGTTGAAGGATCGATTGAAGCAAAACATTAGCACCTTTTTCAATCTGTTCAGGTGAACTGTACTCATCCACTGCATGGCTAATTCCATCCTTCGAAGGAATGAAAATCATCGCAGCGGGATAGCGTGTTGCCAAAATCTGCGCATCATGACCGGCACCACTGAACATCTCCATTTCTGAATATCCCAATGACCGACAACTTTTGGAAATGGATGAGGTGACTCGTGAATCGAACGTTACGGCAGGCACATCGACCAAAACCTCCTGGCTTACTTTCAGGTTTTGAAATGAGTCGTCCTTCGCGATAAACTCGTTGAGTTTTTGAATAGCTTTTGCCAAATGCTCATCCGAGGGGTTTCGGATATCCAGTGTGGCCATCACCCTTTCTGGAATGACATTGATCGCGTTAGGTGATATTTCAATGGACCCTATGGTAATCAGCTGACCAGGAATCTCACTGCAAAGTTGCCGAGCGTAGTTGGAAAGTCTGCTGAAGGCATAGAAAGTATCCTTGCGAGCGGCAATGGGTGTGGTGCCTGCATGTCCACTTTTTCCTTTTATTATCAATTTGATCCAATGGATCGCCTGCACACCTTTTACTACACCAATGTCAACCCCATTCTGTTCTAAAATCGGTCCTTGCTCTATGTGCAATTCGACAAAAGCATCGTAGCCAATTGTACCACATGTCATCTTTCCATTGTATCCAATCCCGGTCGCAGCTTCTTTGACTGTTATTCCTTTCTCATCTTTTGC